>JASJCP010000122.1 GCA_030065935.1 Xenococcaceae cyanobacterium MO_167.B27 | reverse complement strand
GACTTAATATATCTAGGTATTGAACCCAAAATAGAGCGATTTTGTAATAAAGTCTCCTTCGGTGCCCTATTCCCTATTCTCCCAATCACCAATCACCAATCACCAATCCCCCCGGGAGGAGACTTAATATATCCAGGTATTGAAACCAAAACAGATCGACTTATGTTAGAAGTCTCCTTCCGGCCCTGCCATCACTATGTAATTTATTCTGCACACCTACTTAGTTACAGCTTCCTTAGTTGGGAGCAGGATTAAGTTTAGTTATTATGATTGGGAGATGGCGACCAGCTGAAAGCTGTTGCGCTATCGCGCACCGCATTTCTTAATGAACAATATGCAGTGGGTAAGGTAGAAGTGAAAATATTGCGTTCGCAACGGACGGCATAATCTTAACAAACGGATAATAATACCTGAAATGGAATACCTTGGATTATTTGTTGGTCTAACTACTCTAGATTTTATTTATTCGATTGAGCGTTATCCTATGGCAAATCAAAAAGTAGTGGCTCAAGATTATCTGACTGCAGCAGGAGGACCAGCTACTAATGCTGCCGTTGCCTTTAGTTATTTCGGCAATCAAGGACAATTGTTAACTGTTTTAGGACAAAATCCTTTAAGTCAGTTAATTAAAGCAGATCTAGAAGATTATTCAGTCAACATAGTAGATTTAATACCAGAAAAAACCGACAGTCCTCCTGTTTCTTCTATTGTGGTTACGGCAGCTACGGGAGAGCGTTCGGTAATTTCTATTAATGCCCAAAAATCACAAGGTAATAAATCCCAAATACCCGAAGATATTTTGAGCGAGATAGATATTGTTTTAATTGATGGACATCAAATGGAAGTAAGTTCGGTTCTGGCTTCAGCAGCAAAAAGTCAACAAATTCCCGTGGTAATTGATGGAGGTAGCTGGAAACCAGGTATGCAACGAGTATTTCCTTTCGTCGATTATGCCATTTGTTCTGCTAATTTTTATCCTCCCCAATGTCGTAATTCTAGAGAAGTGTTCGACTTTCTACAAGCAATGAATATTTCCCATATTGCTATTACTCGGGGAGAACAACCAATTCAGTATCTTCATCAAGGAAAGACTTCTACTATACCCATACCTTCAATTAAAGCAGTAGATACTTTAGGCGCAGGTGATATTTTTCATGGGGCTTTTTGTAACTATATTTTACAAGAAGATTTTCCTACAGCATTATTTCTAGCAGCTCAAATAGCAAGTAAATCCTGTCAATTTTTTGGTACTAGAAGTTGGTATCGGGCGTAAAAAGGTAAGTCTCTAATTTCAATTTATCCTAGTTGCTTTCTATGAATTTAGGGCATAGCGATCGCAATTAGTGAGAGAACAGTATGGGGTAGGTACGGTAGAAGTAAAGATAGTTTTGTAGGATCTGCAATCGCTAATGACAACAGATAACAAGCGAGGAATTCGAGCAATTACTAAGACAATTGTTGAATTATCGAATAATGCCTCTTCGAGGGTATTTACTTGAGTAATTGAGTTATACTAATTCTGAAAAGTTAGACTAGACTAATATTCCAGGCTATCCCTTTAAGGATTTTTGTCTCTTAAGAATCCCCCGAATTTCTTGAACATTCGTTCGTGATGAGTTATTGGTGGGGATTGTCAAAGTTAAATTTATGGATGATAGAGATATTTTATGTCTTGGCGTTCATTTTTCAAAAGCAACTGGTATTTGGGATTAATTAGTTTGAGTTTAGTTGGTTGTAGTAATGCTAAATACACTGAATGCCAACAAATAATAGAAATTACTAATCAAGTTAATCGTCAAACCCAAGACATTATTGAGCCATTTGGCGATCGCCAAATCCCAAAAGATGTGTGGTCACAAGCAGCAACCATGATGAGTGTAGCAGCAGAAAAAATTGACAACTTATCATTAACAGACCCTCAACTAGTGGACTATCAGAACAACTTAGTTGAGATGTTTCGTATCTATTCCCAAGCTACTGATGATGCGATTAAAGCCAGAGAAAGCAAAAATCTTAAGGCTTTAGAGTCTGCTAATGAAAAAGCTAAAAAAGCAGGATTACTACAAGAAAAATTAGTGATGGGTATTAACAACTATTGTTTAGGGCAAGCTGTTGTAGAATAACATCATAAGAACACTTAAATTATAGTTAAAATTATGATCTTCCCTGGCTCAACTGTAACTGTAGTCAATCCTGATGATATCTACTACAAATTCCAAGGACTGGTGCAACGAATTGATGATCGACGAGTAGCAGTGCTTTTTGAAGATGGAAACTGGGATAAACTGGTTACTTTTAATATTTCTGAACTAGAAGCAGTAGATTTAAGCCCAGCTACAAAGAAAAAATAAAAAATAGTAAGTAATAACTAGTAAGTAGGATGCTACGTAACTACAGTAGCAAGTAGCAAGTAGCTATTACTTATTACTTATTACTTATTACTTATTACTTATTACTTATTACTTATTACTTATTACTTATTACTTATTCCCCATTACCCATTCCCTAATTATGCGTCTTCCTCTACCCCAATTTGCCACAGAAGACCGCCAACCCAACCATATTGGAGAGGTAATTGAAACTGCAACTACCCAATATACTGCCCAATGCCTAGAGCCAGAAGACTTAAAATTTCCCCAAATGCCTCCTTTGGGGAGTTGGGTCAAATCTTTTGATGAAGAATCTGGTAATAAAATTATCGGAGTAGTGACTTATGTTACCACAACTCCGATTGATTCTATACACCGGGCTAGAGCTTTAGGTTTATCTTTAGCAGAGTTGCGAGAACAACAACCGCAAATTTTTGCCATGCTAAAAACAGAATTTAAAGCTGCTATTTTGGGGTACGAGACTCCTTCTCACAGTAATAATGGTAACGGTCAAGGAATGGGAAAACTATATCAATATTTACCCCCTCGACCACCTCAAATTCATCAGGGGGTCTATAATTGTGAGACATCAGAAGTAATAGGTTTCACCGAACAATTAGACTTTTTAAGAACCTTGCTCCAGGTGAATGATATTCCTGTAGAATCATTGATAGCAGCAGTAATTCGCGAATCCTATCGAATTCGCCAAGCTAACCGCAGTTGGTTAGTACAAGTGGGTAGAACTCTAAGTATCTTATTAAAAGATGACTATGACCGCTTGAGATATATCTTGAGTCAAATTCATTTTTCTTAAAATGCTGCATCGACAAAATGATGCAGTTTGCCAAACTTTCCAGAATGCTTAGAGAATTGCCAGATCAGCTAAAAAAGTTCTACATCCTTTTCAATGTCTTCAGCAGTGGAAGTTTCTGATGTAGTTTCTGATGTACTGTTTGGGGCTGTGCGCTTCACTTGACGAATGGGTAAGCTAGCGATCAGAGCCGTAACCCGCTCGCTGTTTTCTAAGCCAAATTCCATTTGCTCTCGGTCTATTTCTACATAACGAGCCACTACATCCAAAATTTCTTCTCGCATGGAAGAGACAATTTGTGGATTCAGACCAGCGCGATCATGAGCAATAACCAATTGTAAGCGACGTTTGGCTTCTTGCCGACTATTGTTATCACTGTTACGCAGGAAAAGCATATCTAAAACTTCATTGATCATAATTACTTTTAATTTAGTTTGCCCACACAAGCATTAGTCCTGAACTTTTCCCCAGAAAAAGTTGTTTGGCTTATTCTGGATTTTAGCTGGTCTTGGTTTTAGCCTCCAAACATCCGACGTAATCGACTTATTATATTATCTTGTTCGCTCAATAAATCGATAAAAGGTACTTTTTCTCCTTCTAGGCGTTTAGCAATATTCATAAAAGCTTGAGTAGGTATATAATCCTCATCTCCCATCACTAAAGGTTCACCTTTATTGGTGGCAATGATTACTCTTTCGTCATCTGGAATCACACCCATTAAGGGAATAGCCAGCAATTCTAACACATCATCTACACTCATCATCTTGTTATCTTCTACCATCTTGGGCTTAACACGATTGACAATTAAGTAGATTTTATGGATTCCTTCAGCTTCTAGTAATCCAATGACTCGATCAGCATCTCTAACGGCTGCAATTTCTGGTGTAGTAATAATTAGAGCTTCTTGGGCAGAACATATAGCATTACGAAATCCCAATTCAATACCAGCAGGAGAATCGATAATAATGTAGTCATAACCTTTAGCTAGGGCATTAGTAATCTTTTTCATGTCTTCAGGGGAGACAGATTCTTTATTACGGTTTTGGGCTGCTGGTAAGAGGAATAATCCATTTAAACGTTTATCTTTAACTAGAGCTTGAGCCAGACGGCATTCTCCTGCTAGCACATCTATAGCAGTATAAACTACTCTTTCTTCTAATCCTAAAAGCAAATCTAAGTTTCTCAGTCCAAAGTCCGCATCCACTAAGGCTACTTTGCGATTGAGTTTGGCTAAAGCTGCACCTAAATTGGATGTCACAGTGGTTTTTCCCACTCCACCTTTGCCAGAAGTAACAACAATTATACGACTCATAGATATTATTCAAATTGAGTTTAGTATGTACAGTGGTTTTTGATATTTATCGATCTATCCAAATCCCATATTGTTCAGAAAATTTATGGGTTTTGGCAAAATCGACCGCTTTAGCCAGACAAATTCCCGACCCCGCAATAAAAGCTACTTCTGATTGGTCAGTTTTAGGTGGAAACTTCGGAGATCTCGCCACTAGATCGGCAATACGTAGTTGGGTAAACTCCATTTGTAAAGCCATAATGCGAGCTTTCCGATTTCCTTTAGCTCCCGCATGAGCTAGCCCTCGCAAACGTCCCCAAACAAAAATATCTCCTACAGCGATCGCCAAACCCCCTGGATTGAGGTCGCCAAAAATGATGATACTTCCTTCGTGACGTAGTTCTATGCCTGAGCGTACTGTCTGATTGAAATAGAGAGGTTCTGCTAGAGTTGTTGTGGTGTCTAACCCGGGAGTGAGAGACAATTGAGAAAGCTTATTTTGTTCTACACAATAACCACCAGTAGCTGCTGCTACGGCAGTTTGGCGACGAGTAGTTACAACAGTTTCTAAACAGAGTTCAGCTTCCTCTAAAATTTCCGCCAGAGTTTGTAACTGCTGAACATCTAGCAGTTGATCTTGAGCTAGCAAAGATACAGAAGTTCGAGGCTGCCACGATTTTTCTCGTCCTTGCAAGTAGTGTTTTAGTTCTTGCCATAATTCTGACCAAGATGATTTTCCCTCAAGTTCGGATTGGTTTGGAAGTACCAAAAACCAAGAATCACCTTCCTGTTTTAGCCGTATTTGCGAGTATCTCTCCACGAGGGGAGAGACAGGAGTATCGCTAGACCAATCTAAAGATAGCTTTGGATCGACAACCATTCAATAAACTAAATTTCTAGGGTAACATAGGATTTCCCAAGCTCATACTATCTTAAGCCAACTCTACCTGAAGATTAGGAATTTCTTAAGTATTTCAACACAGTTGCCAAGCTAGTTTCATCTCCCACATTCCCTGGAAAAAGAACTACGGGTAAATTGGGGAATTGAGGATGATTGTCTCCTGTGCGAATTACCGAGCAACCAGGTAAAATTTGTCCCAGAAGTCGAGCAGCAGTCAAATTCAAGCCATCGGAGAGGACATCATTAGAAGTGATACCCCCTTTACTGATGAGAAATCCGATTTCTGTAGGTAGCCCCCTAACTACATCCATTAGCAATGCGGATACGGTTTTCCCAAATTGGAGACGTTGCTGAATATCTTTAAAAGTCAATTCTTCCCGAGAGGTATAAACTACAGGGGTTTTTCCTTGTTCCCAAGTTTGCTTAACTAATGTTAGTGCTTCTTGTAACAGAGTATCCCGAGATTGGGGATTATCTCGTAAGGCTTTAACATCTATCTCTATCCCCAATGTATCTGATTCTTCTAGTAGTTGGGTTAATTGTTGAGTTGTTTTACGAACATGAGAACCCACTAACACAACTCCTGGTTTAGTAGTAGGTTTGTAACTCGCCATCTCTTCTGGTGGGGTTGGTTGTTGACCCAATTGAGCCAAAGAGGTAAGCAGACTTGCAGCAGAGCGAAATAAAAACCGTTTACCTTGTTCTGCTGCTGCTAAAACTGCTTGGGCAAAGCGGTCAAAATCTGCTTGAGTTTCCCCGTCAACTACCCCACATTGATTATTAGCAAGAGAAAGTAACTGCTTACTAACTGCTCCAGAACGAATATCCTCTAGAAGAATTCTGACGACTTGTTTAGAAGTAATCCGATTTTGGGTTTTTTCGGCGACATAGTCTGGTAGGTAACTGTGACTGTAGCCAAACACCGAATCTTTGGCAAACTCTGTTTCATGAACAGGGGTTTTCACTCCATCAACCAGTAGATAATGTACAGTATCTAGGGTTACTCTTCCTCCTTCAAAAAAAGCAGGAGTGAGAAAATGAGCGTCAAAATCTCCTAATTCTTGGGCAATTACATCGGTTTCAATGGGGTAATGACCTCTTAGGGTAGAATCAGACCTACTTACTACCAAAAAATCCTCGATGCCTACTTCTGCGATCGCAACTTTCAGATTCTGACAAACTTCTCTAGTAACTCTGGCTGCTGCTTCTGGCGCGAGCGCTCTTGTATTAGTCAGAATAAAAAAAATGGGAACAGAGTCTTGTAAACCCATCTTTAAAGTAGCCACATCCCAACTCATTAGTAACCAACAACTGTGAACAGTCTGAGAACCAGTAGGATCGTCATCGAGAACAATAATTTTAGGTTGATTGTCACTCATTTTTTTTTGTTTATAATTATTGCGTTGTAAAGCACTTTATCAATTTTCTTAATTAATCCTAAATATTTTTACGGAATCAGATACTTTTCTTGAAATATTTGGCAATATAGGAGCATTGGATTCCTCTAATTAGCATTACAAAGGAAGCAAATTAACAAGGTCTGTGTCTGTTGCCCGTTAGGGTGGTTTAAAATCTGGTATATAGGAAACTAACCGTGCGTATTTCCCTCGATTATTATAGAATTCTTACTGTTCCTATCAAAGCGAGTCAAGAACAAATCGATCGCGCTTACGAAGATCGAATTCAGCAAAAACCCCGTCGTGAATATAGCCAGATAGCGGTTAACGCTCGGAAAAGTTTATTGCAGCAAGCTTATGATATCTTATCCGATGAGACTGAACGGGCTGAATATGACGATAAATTTCTCACTCGCTCCAACTCGGACAAAGATCAATCCTCTCAAGATGGGGAAGCTTCAGAATCAGAATCTTATCCCGTCTATCCTACCATCGAAATCCCTCCGAAACTCTTGGTAGGCGCACTGATAATCCTTCATGAATTAGCAGAATACGAACAGGTAATTAGACTGGCAGATTACTACTTTAATAACTTAGCTTATATTGACGAATTCGAACAAGGGCGGAGTAATTGGGAATATGCTTCAGAAGCCATAAATTCAAGCTCTGACCCCAGAGACGATATAGTCCTAGCCATAACACTATCTTATCTAGAGCTAGGAAGGGAACAATGGCGGATTCAAAAATATGAAAATGCTGCAAAATCAGTTCAAATGGGCTTAAATTTATTAGCACAAGAACCAGGATTTTACAAAGTAAAGGAAGAACTAGAAACTGATTTATATAAGTTAAGACCCTATCGTATTTTAGATTTATTAGCCAATAGTTCTGCTGATTCTCCTCAAAGAGAGATGGGATTAAACTTACTCAAGGAGATGTTACAGCAACGCCAAGGAATTGAAGGCAAAGGGGAAGATTATTCGGGACTAAAATTTGATAAATTCCTGGGTTTTATCCAACAAGTACGAAATTATTTAACCACCACTGAACAAATAGAATTATTTGTAGCAGAAGCCCAACGCCCTTCTTTTGTAGCAACTTATTTGGCGATGTACGCTCTTTTAGCTGAAGGATATGGCACAAAGCAGCCAAAATTAGTTGTCAAGGCACAAGAAATGCTCCAATCTTTAAGTGATGGACAAGAAGAAGTACACTGGGAACAATCTATATGTGCCTTACTGTTAGGTCAAGCCAAACAAGCTCACAAGGCTATTGAGCAAAGTCAAGAAAATGCGACAGTAGAACTAATTAGACAGTATTCTCAAGGTTCACCTGATTTGTTACCAGGATTGTGCTTTTATGGCGAAAAATGGCTCTTACAAGAAGTTTTATCCCAGTTTAGAGATTTAGCACATTGTCAAGTAAGC
This sequence comes from Xenococcaceae cyanobacterium MO_167.B27, assembly GCA_030065935.1. Lineage (GTDB taxonomy): Bacteria > Cyanobacteriota > Cyanobacteriia > Cyanobacteriales > Xenococcaceae > JASJCP01. The sequence continues at coordinate 8,112 of JASJCP010000122.1, read as the reverse complement.
ATCAAAGATTATTTCGCAGACAAGAATGTACAAAGCTATTTAGAAACCATATCTCCAGCCAATACCAAACTGCAAAATACACAAGTTAGAGCAAAAGAGACTGTATCTAACTCCCTCAAAGCAAGCTCTACTGTCAGAATGGGGAATACCTTAGACAGTAAAAAGACTACATTAGGTAACTGGTTTCCTTGGAATAAAACAGCAAGAACATCTGTTGCTCAGTCTGCTTATGTTCCAATGACTACCACTCCTGAGATTAAGCCAAAACCTCAAGTTAAATCTCATGGTAACACCGCAACTTTAGAAAAGAAACAAGTTACTGTTACTCAAGGGGAGATCAAACAACCTTCACACCCACCATCCTCGTTTAATAATAATAGTAAGAAAAAACCCCTAAGAAAGAAAAGGGCAGCAGGACACCATAAAAAAGCTTCTAGCAGTTTAATTATGGGTAGTCTATTGTCCTTGGGGTTAATTTTAGGAATAGGTGCTTTAGGATTTGCCTTTACCAAAAATATTTTGCAAAGCTCTTCTAAGCCAGTACAAAATATTGCCTCAAAACCAGAAAAACCAACTCCTGAAATAGAAGAGCCACCAGTTAATGTGTCTCCAGAGAAACCAAAAAATATAGCCCAAGAAGCTCCCAAAAAACCTGCTATTATAGATAATGCGATCGCCAAAAAGGTAGTTGCAACTTGGCTTAGTAGCAAATCAGCAGCTTTGGGAAATCAACACAATATTGACCAACTCAATAAAATTCTAGCTCCCTCCCAGGTTTCCAAGTGGCGCAATATCGCTTTACAAGACAAACGCAATAATATCTATCGCCAATATCAGCACAGTGTCACAATTAGTTCTGTCAAGTTTAGTGAAGATCAGCCAAATCAAGCAACTATAGAAGCACAAGTCAAAGAAAAAACACAATACTATCAACAAGGAAGATCAAATTCTTTTAAATCCAGTGAAGATAATCTTTTAGTACGTTATCAGTTAATACGTCAAGGAGAGTCTTGGCTAATTAATAAAAGTGAAGTTGTCAAATCTCTATAAAAAATCTCTCAAGGAATGAAATCAACTGAATTAGCGATGGCACTGGGTGGTAAATTGTCCCATTCTGCGATCGCTCTATAACTAAGCAAAAATTTCATAGCTATGTAGTAAGAAAAATATGTCTCTCAAAGAAATAGCTAAAGAAACATTGAGAATTCTTCAAGAAGGGAAATTTGTTAATAGTTCAGGAAAAGTAATTGATTTTTATATTGAGCAACAGAAAGCAAAAAAGGGGACAAAATTATATACTCCCGAGAAAGTAAGGGAAATGCTACAACAGCCAGCATCGGGAGAAACTCATAACCCAATTATTGAAGTTACTGATGAAACAACACAGATAGCAGCCCATAGATTAGTAGAGATTGAAGGCTGTTCTGATTTAGTCTTATTAAATTATGCGTCTGCACGTAACCCTGGAGGCGGATTTATTAATGGTGCGAAAGCTCAAGAAGAAGATTTAGCCCGTTGTTCGGGTTTATATCCCTGTCTGTTGCAGCAGCCTACTTACTATTCTATAAATCGCTCTCATAGCTCCTTACTCTATACCGATCACATTATCTATGCACCAAAAGTACCCTGGTTTAGAACTCGCAGTCGTGAACTTTTAGAGAGTTTCTTTTTAGCTTCAGTTATTACTGCTCCAGCACCCAATGCGGGTCAAGCTTTGCGTCGTGACCCCACAGCAGGAGCAAAGATCGAAGAAGCGTTACGTCGCCGTGCTGCATATGTGCTTGCTGTAGCAAGAGATAATGGACACCGTTCACTATTGCTAGGGGCTTGGGGCTGTGGAGTATTTCGCAACAATCCTAGTATCGTAGCGGAGGCTTTTGGTCAATGGCTTAGTGACCCACAATTTCAAGGCTGTTTTGATCGGGTTGTCTTTGGTATCTACGATCCGAGTAAAAACAAAGCAACATTGAAAGCATTTCAAAATCGGTTTTGATAGACTTTTTATTCAGGCGATCGCGTTTATTGTTTGATATCTAGAGTAATATCTCACGCAAAGACGCAGAGTCGCAAAGAAAGGCGCGAAGAATTGGATGGAGATAACAACTAAAAACCGTCTCAAGGTCAAAGCTGAATGTCTGCGGTTGTTAGTTACCTTAAGGTTAGATGAAGCTAAAATGCAGTTGATTTCGGGGTTTATCGATAGTTACCTTCACTTAAATGAATCAGAGGAACGAATATTTCAATCATAACTAGGTACAATTGAACTAAAAAAAAGGGAGGAAGTTATGCAGATTGTTACATCTTGGATGTCTAAAGGAATCGAACAAGGAAAACAGGAAGGACAAGCATCAATGGTAATGGGTTTAGTCAAACACAAGTTTGGGGAAATTGATTTTGATGTTGAAGCAAAAATTCAAAAGCTTTCTAGTCCTCAGTTAGAAGATTTAAGCGAGGCTCTATTAGATTTTGAGAAAGTATCCGAGTTAATTACTTGGTTAAGTTCAAAGATCGCCTATAAAGACGAAAAATCTTAACTTTAGCCTCTGGAAATATTTTGTGTAGTTTTAGATCACATTTGCCCACAATAATTGGCTAGTTTTCTCCCTTAGAAGAGTGAGCGAAAAATAATTAAGTTTATTCAAGACCAGCCGAGCGAATCAGGCAGCCTAAACAAGTCTACAACATACCTACCCATTCACCATCATCATTTTCCAACAATTGAGAACTCCATATCGACTCAAAAGTAGTGTGACTATTTTTGAATATATCAAACAGAAAAAAACTGATGATAATTTAGATTACAATCTATCTCTTTAGTAAAATAATTATCTAATCTTTTCCTAATCTTTTTCTCTTGTAACTCTCTCTTTTTCATCATCTTCATCACCAACGCTAAAATCTAAGTATTAAATAGCTGTTGCTTTTTGTAACTCATGACAGATTTAAGTGGTGCTTGGCTCGGAACATACTGGCAACAAGGACAGCCTGTTAGGTTTGAGATGACCCTGGTACAAGGGGGTAACACCATAAGTGGCAATATTCTAGACAATAATTATCTTGGGGAGGCATCCCTAGCAGGAACAGTTACAGGACGTTCTGTTAGTTTTACCAAAAAATATTTGATGGGGTCGCGTCATTCGGTGGAATATTCTGGGACAGTTTCAGAAGACGAGAATACTATAAGGGGAAAATGGCAACTTCCTATATTTAGTGGTGCATGGGAAGCACAACGTCAAGATGATAATTTGAGTCTGGAACAGACAATAAAAGGTGTTGAAAAAATACCAGTTGGGATAGCTTAAGTTCTCTACTGTTCTCCACAATATCAGTAGATTTATATTCAAGAATATTTAGCCAAATAGCTAATTCTTATGGTTGCGATCACGAGGAACGAGTGAACCTCTCACGCAGTGCCTCGCGGAGCGAAATCGCAATTGAGTAAGGTACTGTAGTAGAAATTATCTAACTCAAAAGATTAGTAATGGAATATCCCGACCCGAATAATCCCCATCCAATGCAGGGTTTTCCTCAAATTTGTTTTATTAAAAATACTGTCTCAAACCCGAATATCATCATTGGAGATTACACCTATTACGACGATCTAGAAGACTCAGAAAACTTTGAGCGCAATGTGCTTTATCACTTTCCGTTTATTGGTGACAAGCTAATCATTGGTAAGTTTTGCGCCTTATCAAGAGGTATAAAGTTCATCATGAATGGGGCAAATCACAAGATGTCTGGGTTTTCTACCTACCCTTTTGAGATTTTTGGCAAAAGCTGGAAACGTATTACTCCGCAGCCTAGAGACTATCCTTTCAAAGGTGATACTGTAATTGGCAATGATGTTTGGCTTGGATATGAAGCAATTATTATGCCTGGAGTCAAAATTGGTGATGGAGCTATTATTGCTGCTAAGTCTGTAGTAACGAAAGATATCCAGCCCTACACAATTGTAGGAGGTAATCCAGCAAGAGTCATACGACAACGCTTTCCAGATAAGATAGTGGAGACTTTGCTAGAGATTGCTTGGTGGAATTGGAATATTGAAAAGATTACCAGGAATTTAGAAAAAATTGTGAGTGCAGATATTGAAGCTTTAAAGGACTGTATCTAATGCTTGGCAGTAGATCAAGTAGATTGATCTCACTGCCAAAATAGTCAATGAAAATCTAAATTTCAGGCGATCGCTTTTCTTTTAAACTTTTCCCTAATCGCTGGACACCAACAGAGCAATCGAGACGATCTAAATGAATCTCGATAAAAGAGAGACTATTGTAGTTATACTTGGCTTTTTCTAAAGCTTGTTCTAGTTCCCCTTCTGTCCGCACGTCGCAACTCCAGCTATCCCCGAAAACTTGAGGCAGTTGGTGATACTTCCAAGGTTGAATATCATTGTAAGAGCCTTCATGGATAGCACGTTCTATAGTGTAACCGTCATTATTAATCAAGAAGAAAATGGGATTGAGTTGATGTCTAATAATTGTGGATAACTCTTGACAAGTCATTTGAAAAGCTCCGTCCCCTACTAGAACAATTGGTCTGCGTTCTGGTGCTGCGATCGCTGCTCCTAAACAAGCGGGTACTGCATAACCAATAGAAGTATATAATGCTTGTCCAATATATTCCGTATTGCCATACAAAACTAGATCGATGGTTGCAATCAAAGCATCTCCAGTTTCAGCAATGACAATGGATTTTTCTTCTAATTCACCGATAAAACGGTTAACGCGGTCATAAAATCTCTTATTAGTGAGTTTTTGTGATGCTTTAAGCTCAAAATCCTTAGATAAGGCATCTTTTGCTGGTGTTATCTCTAATAATTCTGGTTTTTTAGGCTTAAGCTTACGGGTTAAACCTTGCATAAATGCTGGTAGAGATACAGGATGGTAAAAGTGATGTTTGATTTTAACCTTGTCAGAATTGGCGTTAATGAGTTTGGCTTCGGGTAATTGAGCAGTAAAACCACCCAGATTAATATCGGACATAAAAGCACCAAGACACAGTATGCAGTCTGCATTTTCTACTCTTTGACGTACATATTCTTGACTCAAAGTTCCTGCATAGCTACCAATAAATTGAGGGTGCATTTCTGAGAGTATCGATTTACCCAACAGAGTGGTAGCAAAAGGATATCCTGTTTGTTCTAATAAATCCCTCAGTAGATAAGCAATACCGTAACGATGTAATTCTACTCCAGCCAGAATAACTGGACGCTTTGATGTTTCTAGTAGTTCAACCGCTTCTTCTACTGCTTCAGATAAAGCTTGCTTGTCGATAATTGGATTGGGAGGTAAGTCAACTGTTTCCGATACAGGACAAGGCTGATCTACCATATCTGAAGGAATTTCAATATATACTGGTCTGCGTTCTCGCAAACAAGCGGATATAGTGCGGTCTATCTGTCTAGCTGCTTGATCCGCACTGGTGATTCTAACTGCTGCTACAGTGATTTTTTCAAATACTTCTAGTTGTAAGTTGTAATCGACGGAGGTGTGATGGAGTAATAGATTTTGTCTTTGTTGAGTGGTAGAAGGCGCACCACTAATAACAATCATCGGGACTAATTCCGCATAAGCTCCAGCCACAGCATTAACTAAGCTCAATCCACCCACGTTATAGGTGACACAAACTACGCTAACGCCATTGATACGACCATGAGCATCAGCAGCATAGCCTGCATTGAGTTCATTACAAGTAGCGATCAACTGGAGATCGTTTTCCAGCAAGACATCCATTAAATCCAATACATAATCACCTACTACGCCAAAAATATTATTAATATTAATCGCCCGTAAGCGTTTAGCCAGATATTCTCCGACAGTGAGTAATTCTTGTGACATGGTTTGCTTGAGGTGAGATTTTTTCTTTAATATAACCATCTTCTGAAATTTTGGTAGTATTCACGAATTGACACTCACCGCCCTAAAAGTTCGGTGATTCTTGGTTCAACGAGTCTCCTTAGAGCGGCAGGTGGGGAAGGGGGGAAATATCCAGATCATTAACTGGTAAGCTACCAAAAGACAACTTAAAATCCCCCCTTTCCCCCACCAACCGCCCAAGAGGGAGTCTCTCCCCAAGCGTAGAGTCCGCTATGCTAAGAGCGTATTTAATCCTCGTTGCAGAATGTTGATCGCAGCGTTAATATCTCTATCTTCGATATATCCACACTTACAAACATGAGTTCTGGTAGAAAGAGATTTTTTGACCACTGCACCGCAATTAGAACAAATTTGACTTGTATGATGTGCTGGTACTGCTACCGTTGCTTTTCCATACTTATGACCAAAATATTCTAACCATTGCCTAAATGTTGACCATCCTGCATCAGTTATCGACTTAGCTAGTTTTCGATTTCTAACCATGCCTTTCACATTTAAGTCTTCATAGACGACCAAATCGTTAGATTGGATTACGCAGTATGCTTTTCTTTTGCAATACTCAATACGTTGCCTACTTACTCTTAAATGTTTTCGAGCATATCGATTTCTAGCTTTGTGATAATTAGAAGATTGTTTGACACCTTTTCGATACTTTTTAGACTTTTTCCTGTTAGCTCTGTTTAGCTGCTTCTCGGCTTTTCTATAAAACTGAGGGATTGGCTCAGTTTGCCCGTTTGAATCCGCATAAAATTCTTTTAAACCAAGATCAATACCCAAACATTTTTTAGTTACAGGAAATGGTTTAACCGTATCTCTAGGGTCGAGTTTTAAAACAAATTGAACATAATAACCATCAGCCCGTTTAATGATTCTGCATCTTTTAAATTGTTCTAATTGAAAATAGTTTAAATCACGACAGACAATTAGCTTAAGCGTCCCTATTCCTTTTTTGTCTGTAAATGTTATCCGCTTTCTGTCCTTACTCAGCTTCCATCCAGAGACTTTATATTCTACTGAACGAGAGGTACGCTTGAATTTAGGATAGCCTTTCTTACCAGGAATATTTTTCTTACAGTTATCGAAAAAGCGACTGATACTAGACCATGTTCTTTCAACAGCGCATTGTGTTGCATGAGAGTTTAAATTTCTGACAAACTGATACTCCGCTCGCAGTTGAGTATTATGTTTGTAGATATCGTATTTGCCAACACCAATATTATCCATCCAATAACGAAGACATTTGTTACGGACAAATCTCGCGGTTCTAATTGCGGAGTCTATGGCTAGACATTGTTTTGGTTTTGGATTACGTACTTTGAACTCTAAAACAAACATCTTGACGCTGTAATTGATAGCGTCATTGTAACATAAAATTGCCCAATTAAAATAAACCCACTCGCCCTCAAGGGCTCCCGCTTGAACCCATGCTCACAAGGGTCAGTTTTTGAAAAACTCATCCCCACCCATCTTTTGACGGGTGGGGAATTTCGCTATCGAGGTTAAAAAGCCTTAAGAGTGTGCCTTACTAGCTTAAGATTATGGATTCAAAAGCACCACCTTGATCTTGGAAAGCTCCTGAAAAATTCGGGTCACTATTGATTGCTGCTGTTTCCTCTGGTCCAGCAAACAAGAAAGTATTATTTGCGCGATTTTGGAAACGATTAAATGGTGTTCCTTGTTCAGCACCAACACCATAGAGATAAAATTCGGGAATGTCATTACCTTCAGTATCAAATCCTTGTTGTTCCCATCTATCTCTTTGATCTGAGCCTTCAGCAAAGATCGCATCATATTCTTCTTGTCCAGCAAACAGAAAAGTTCCGGGATTATCGAGACTTGAGAGACGATAGAAAGGTTCAAAATTCTCTCCTGGTTGGGTGCTAGCAGTAAATGCAAGATTGATGCTACCGTCGGGGTTAACTCCCTCTAGTTCAAAAGTTTGATTCACATTAGGGTCGGCTAAGATATCATCTCTTTCTGCTTCTCCCACGTAGATGTAAGTTCCTGTTTCAGTGGTGGTATTACGGAAGCGATAAAGCTCAATAACATCTTCAATGGGGTCGATAACAGGGTTGACTGTAACACTGAAAGTATTTTCTACAGATTGTCCGTCAGCAGTAGCACGAACTGTAATATTTTCTGTACCAGATTGATTTTCCCGAAAATCGAGAGTCAAAGTCAGATCCTCTTGGTTAAGTAATGGCTCAACTACATCATTAGGCTGATTATTCTC
>JASJCP010000121.1 GCA_030065935.1 Xenococcaceae cyanobacterium MO_167.B27 | reverse complement strand
TCTGTTACACAAAACTTGTTCATAGTTAACTATGAACGGTTTGCTTCTTGCTTCAACCAAGGGAGTCGGCTCCTTCTTGTCCACAAGCGTAAATTCGGGTGTAACCCACCCTATTTTTATTTGAGAGCTTTGCTACTCTCCGCCATTATTTTCAGTATCTTTAAGGTTTAAGGACTTACTCAACCGCCTTGTTACAGGTGAAATATTTGTGAGAGTTTTGTACCGGTTCAAAGAGCCTTAATTCTTTAATTTAAGCTTGGTTATCGCTTTGTTTAATAGCTAGTGTACCAGGAATCGGCACTTTTACCTAATCAAAAAACTTATCTATTTTAGATAAGTTTGAACAACTTTAATAAAGTTTAGAACTGCTCCCGACTCCTATCGCGCTTGCGATAAGGAGCGGGGCTTCTCAGGAGCGGAGCTAAACAGCAGAGAAATAAACTTTAGACTTGACAGGGTCAGGAACCATAGTTTTGTCTCCTTCTTCCCAACCAGCAGGACATACTTCATCTGGATGAGATTGTACGTACTGAATGGCTTTAAGAGTACGTAATGTTTCATCGACACTGCGACCAAAAGAAAGATTATTGATCGTAGCGTGTTGAATAACCCCTTCTTTATCAATAATAAAGAGTCCTCTTAGGGCTACTCCTGCATCAGGATCGAGAACGTTATAAGCAGTGCTAATGTCTTTCTTAATATCGGAAACTAGAGGATAGTTAATATCACCAATTCCACCTTCTTTACGGTCAGTTTGAATCCAAGCTAGGTGAGAAAATTCACTATCTACAGATACCCCTAATACCTCAGTATTAAGACCTTTGAATTCTTCATAGCGATCGCTAAAAGCGATGATTTCTGTGGGACAAACAAAGGTAAAGTCTAAAGGATAGAAAAATAGTACGACGTACTTCTCACCACGATAGTCAGACAACTTCATGGTTTTGAATTCTTGGTCATATACAGCAGTAGCGGTAAAATCAGGAGCTTCCTGCCCTACTCTAATACATCCTTCTGTAGTCATGGGTTATATTCTCCTCGTAGTAGAGATTTGGCTTTGTTTGTATCATTCTATTTACGAACCTTAACACTATATCATACTCATAACGATTTTGAGTAACTAGCAAAATGTTTCGGGGAATAATTGGTGAAGCGGGGATTGGGAGACTGGAGGAATGGGGAATTAGGGAATTGGGGCACCGAAGGAGACTTCATTACAAAGTCGATCTGCTTTGGCTTCAATACCTAGATCTATTAAGTCTCCTCCCGGGGGGAATTAAGGCTGAATACTTATTCATCCGCGAATCTTTCATCCCTCACTGCTCACTGATAACTGATTACTGATTGCTAATTAACGTAGGGGCCACCAAGATACTTTATCTCTGGTTGCACCATAGACCTGTTTTAATTCTTCAGGGTTGGCAATACGGATTAAATCTTTACTAATATCAGTAGGTCTATTTTTCTCTAATAATCCGACTTGAGTCATTGCTTTAATCACTTGCTCTACAGTACGATGATTTAGTTGACAAGTTCTGGCGATTACATCTACAGATAAATCAAAGACAAAAATGTTATTGTCTTGGGGTTGATTGCCTAATTTTCTTTCTTGATAAATCAAAGCTCTCAAAAGACTTGCTACAGCTTGGGGAGGATAGGTGCTGCAATTGAGCAGATGATATTGAAACTTCTCTCTTAGTTCTAGTAAAAATAGGTAACGCTCACGAAAAGTCTCACTTTCTTGATATAAAGTTTTAATAATTTCTAAAGGAATCTTAATCACATCTGCGGTTTTGTAAGCCTCTACCAAACTGGGAAAAGCATGATAAGTCTTCCTAAAACCAAAGTCTAAACTCCGCACCCCAAAACAATTCCGTGGATAGGTAATAGCAATAATGCGGTCTAGAGGGGTACTACGCATAATAATTGGACCTCCATCAATAACTGCGTAAAGATGCTCTAAAACGAAATCCTCACGAAACGCAGTGTAAATAGGACGATTGGAATAAAGCTTTTCGATAGTAAACTGTCGTGGTTTGAAGAGATTGCCTAATAAATCATTATCTAAGGATTTAAAGAGGTAGTTATGCTCTCTAAGGTGCTTTAAAACTTGAATTTTAGATTTTTTTCCGTCTTGTGCCATATTGTTTTGATTATTGGGTTGAGAATTTGCTCTCTCAAGAGTATTGAACAAGGAACAATAGACATTAAAAGCTTGTCGTGTCTAAAAAGCGGTTTAAAAGCCCAATAAATCTATTTGTTCATCTTCACATAAAACTCTATTCATTTCCAAGTGTTTTATAAATGAATTGAAATTCAAATAGAATTTATGTAGAATCAAAAAACATGAATCACAAAACAGCTTATGCAGCCTATGGAAAGCTTGAATCAACAGAAAGTAGTTCTACAAGCCTTTATCCCTCCCCAATATGAAGCGATCGCTTTACTATCGGAGTTAATGGAGCGTTATGATGTGGTTGTAGAAATTTTGACAGCAGTATGGCAAAATGATTCTCTCGAAGGTAATTGGCTTAAATTAGCCTTACACGGTAGTAATCATCAGTTATCCGAAGCTATAACCTACTTTCAAGAACAAGGAATTAGTCTCAAAATTCTTCAAGAAATTAATCTTACTCAACTCACAAAAGAGCGACACCTCACCAGGAAAGCGATCGCTCAAGAAATAGAACCATTAGAAGAAATATCCCTTGCATCCTAGATAGTTAAGTAATTAAACCTAATTTTGATAAAATATTAGCAAGCAGAGTTTCCCACCAGAAGCGGTTTATCCTTCAATTCGACTATTAAGTTACCAAAGTTTATATATCTTCATCATCATCAATTAACTATATCTATCTTCGGATAGATTTTTTTTCGTTTAATAAGCTGAGTAATGTTTGTTACCGAGACTTAGTTATTAATTGGATATAAAAAATAAAATATTATCCAGATTTATATAATATTGTCCAATTATTTAAAAGCAGATGTTAGCCCTTTACTTACCAGAATCGATTATTGCAGGAGCGAGAGGTTCACTCGTTCCTCGTGCGCCGCGAAGCGGATCTCTTCGAGATCGCTTTATTACTAGGGTCTGGACTGTTAGGGGCGATCGCCACTTGGGAAAGAGGTCTACTAATTACTACTGGCTAAAAAGCTACTCGCTAAAAAGCTACTTGCTATTTATTACTTTCTTCATCATCCCTCCTACCTCATCCCTCATCCCTTAGATTACTTGAGTATTTTTCGGATCATACTGTTAGCCTGAGAACCATAACCACCGCCAAACAGATTAAAGTGGTTGAGAATGTGATATAGATTGTAGATATTCTTTCTTTTTTGATAACCAGGGTCTAATTCCCACTGTTGGTTATAGCCTTGATAAAAAGACTGGGGAAACCCACCAAATAATTCTGTCATAGCTATGTCCGTTTCGCGATCGCCGTAATAAGTAGCAGGATCAAAAATTACTGGTTCTCCTTCTACTGTAACGCTGGCATTCCCTGACCAGAGGTCGCCATGAACAATAGAAGCTACAGGCTCTCTGTCAGCAAGATGTTCTTTAACTGCTGCTATTACTTGATTGGTATCGGGAAAGTTTCCCCCTCTTGTTTTAGCTAGTCTCAGTTGATAACCGATGCGTTGTTCAGCAAAAAAATCCCCCCAGTTATCCATCCAAGTATTTATCTGAGGCGTTGAACCAATAGTATTATTCATTTTCCAACCAAAGCGACTGCTTGTACCTTGCTGGTGCATTTGTGCTAGTTGCCTACCCATTTTGCTCCAAGCCTCACTATTACTCCGTCCTCCCAACTCCAACCATTCCAATACTATGTAGCAAGAATTCCCTACAGTACCCCAACAGACAGGATAGGGAATAGTCAAAGTTTGAGTTTGGTGCATCTGTTTAAGTCCCAAAGCTTCTGCAACAAACATTTCTACGAGAGAAGCTTGGTTGAGTTTCACAAAATATTGTCGATCTAGACTCTGAATTTTATAGCCTTGGTTAATACAGCCACCCCCCACAGAGCGAGTTTCTTTAACTTCAAATTCTTTTCCCGTTGCTTTACTAATTTCCTTTGCTATGGTTTGCCACATAGAGTCAATCTTTTAACGTCTGCATATTTTACTTTACTACTACCTACTATTGATTAGAACTGGAATGAGAATCAAATCATGAAATATTTTACTGCACTATTAAATGCTTTCGTAATTTACCTTGTAATTAACTTTAGCCTTGATACCAAATCTGCTAATCAATTTGTTCTTTATCTTATGGAAAATTAAAGTAATCAAGGTTAATAATTTGACACAAAATCAATCAAGATTTATCAGGGCTAAGACTAGTTGTACTTAGTCCTAATCCCAAGAATAATAGAGGCGGAATAATGTTGATAGTAGGTAGTGAATGGATTGCTAATACTTTTGGCTTGCTAGCTTTAGGCTGTACTTTTGTCGGATTTGCTCCAAGTATAATTCATTTAATCAAAAAAAATTTACCACAAACTCGATTGATTTTACAAATTGCTCGTATCGGAATATTAGTAGCTATTGCTTTAGGATTAGCTCATGGTTTAATCATGACTCAAAAATCAGCAATTGATTTTTATAATCTCAAAACTTATTGGATTTATGCAGAAGGTTTATTTACTTTAAACTTGTTAGTATTTTTAACTTTAAGTTTCAAAGAATTAAAATTAGACAATAAAAAACTCAACTACTTTACTTATGCAGGTTTATTTTTAGTTATATGTCATGTGTGGCAATATTTAAGCTTTTAACATCTGATAAAGCAGGAAGCAATAAGGCATGAAGGATAAAGAGCGACTATTTGGTAAATGATATGAAATTTTGGGATGGGATACAAACTGCAACTAATGCCTTAAAAGCAGATAAGTTAAGAAGTCTGCTAACTACAATGGGCTTAATTATTGGTAATACGTCAGTTATTTTATTAGTAGGAATTGGGGAAGGTGCAAAACAGCTAGCCACAGAAGAATTAGAGTCTTTTGGTCCTAATATGTTGTATGTAATTCCTGATAAGGGTAATGTGCGAGAAACCCAAGGAAAACCGAAAACCCTAGTTTTAGAAGATGCTAAGGCGATCGCAGAACAAGTACCCTCAGTCTCCGCGGTAGCACCCCAAATTAAAGCTAAAGAGTTAATCAATCACGGGAATCTGAGTTTAGAAGTTAACCTGGTGGGAACAACCCCTGAATTCCTTTCTGTACGCAATTTTCAAGTAGCCAAGGGGAGTTTTTTTAATGCTCAACAAGTTCAACGCCATGATTTAGCAGTGGTTTTGGGCGCAGATTTAGCTAAAAAATTATTTCCCCAAGAAAACCCCATTGGGAAGAAAATCCGCCTCAAAAATAGTCGATTTCGAGTTATTGGGGTCATGGCTCCTAAAGGCTCTTTACTAGAAAGTAACCAAGACGAGTCTGCTTTTATTCCCATTACCACTATGGCAAAGAAAGTTGTGGGCTACACTTCCCCCTATGGGGTAGAAGTTTCCTCTATTACCTTTACTGCTAAAGATCAAGATAGTGTTCGGGCTGCGGAATTTCAAGTAACTAATTTATTGAGGTTACGACACAAAATTACTGATCAAGATGACTTTGCAATTCATACTCAAGAAAAATTCTTGCAAACCTCAAATTTAGTTTCTTTTGGTTTAACCACAGCTTTAGTTGCGATCGCAGGAGTCTCTCTGATAGTAAGCGGTATTGGCATTATGAATGTCATGGTGATGTCAGTCAAAGCTCGTACCGCGGAAATAGGTTTGCGTAAAGCTGTTGGTGCTTCAGCCAGAGATATCCTAACTCAGTTTTTGATTGAAACTGCCCTATTATCCCTCATGGGAGGAATTATCGGTACTGCAATTGGCGCAGGGGGAGTTATGTTAATTACTTTAAGCACCCCCTTACAAGCAAGTGTTGCACCTATAGCAGTGTTCATTGCGATCGCAAATTCCTGTGGAATTGGACTTTGTTTTGGTGTTATTCCTGCTCAAAGAGCAGCTAAACTCGACCCAATGGTAGCACTGAGAAATTTAATTTAAGCACCATTAGGTAACAAAGAATCGGGTAATTCATCCAGAGTTATATGAACGGAACGACAAAAAGATTTCATTTGGGATACGGTCATAGTCGGTTCCGCTTGACCTTTTTCCCATCGGCGAATTGTCGATACAGCGACTCCGATATCTCTTGCTAATTGTTCTTGTGATAATTGAGCAGTCAACCTTAACTTTTTAAAAGGAGAATTGGTAGTTTGTGGTTGACCTTTTCTGGGTCTTGTCATGGCAAAAAAAAAATATAAACAGAATTGATTGTTGATTCGTGGGAGAGATTTACGGCTGATAAGCGTGTTTCGCGGTAGTTTTAGCGAAATTTTAACTTTTATATAGTAAACACTATATATACCCTATAGTAAACATTACATATACACTGTTATATTGACTTATCAGAATGTAAATGTCTCAATCCTACACAATATAGTCTGCTTTAAAGTCAAGTTAATTTAAGAGCTTTTAATATAAGTAATAGTTATACAAAAAAATGGGGTGTCATTGATTCACCCCACAAATCTTTCTAACTAATAATTTCCTATTAGTTAATAATAATTTGCAATACGAGCCAAACTAGCAGGTTCTAAGCTGGCTCCACCAACTAACGCCCCATCTATTTCTGGCTGTGCCATAATCTCATCAATATTATTAGGTTTTACTGAACCGCCGTATTGAATAGACACATTTTTATTATCTAGCTGTTGACGAATAATCCCAATTACACGATTAGCTTCATAAGATTCACAAGTATCCCCTGTACCAATTGCCCAAATAGGCTCATAGGCAATAACTAAGTTACTCTGATCGATATCAACTAAATCTTGTTGTAACTGATTAATAATAATCTTTTCTGTAGCTCCTTCGTCTCTTTGCTCTTTGGTTTCTCCTACACAGAGAATGGGAATAATTCCATGTTTTTGAGCAGATTTAAGACGAAGATTTACTGTTTGATCTGTCTCACCGAAATATTGACGACGTTCACTATGACCGACAATAACATAACTAACACCGATCTCTGTGAGCATCACCCCTGAGATTTCTCCTGTATAAGCTCCTTGATCTTCCCAGTGAATATTTTGCGCTCCTAACTGGATTCTACTACCGTGAAGATTTTTGGACATTACCGTAAGAGAGGTAAAAGGAGTACAGAGGACAATTTCTCTAGCTTCATGAGTGTTTTCGATCTCTGATTTGAATTTTTCCACAAATTCTAAAGACTCTGCTTGAGTCTTGTGCATTTTCCAGTTACCAGCAATTATTATCTTTCTCACAGCTTGATTCTTTCTAATTTCTACTTTCGATTGCAAACTTAAGTTTACGACCAAAGTAGAGTTTAAGGCTAGGTTATCAAAGTAAGAAGCAACAAGCAGATGAAGATTAAGCAAAAACTTTCCTCATAATTCATCTTTTCATTGACGCATTTTTAGCCAAAAAGATAAGTATTTTTGAGTAGTTTCGGAATTGAGGGGATAAATAAACTCACTTTGAGCCAAAGTGTCGAAACTTGCAGCAATAAAATCTTGATTTTGGACATTTTTAGTTAAATTGCTCCGCTTTTCTGGAGTCCACAGAGGAGAAATAGCATCGGTAAATAAGGAAATTTGCTTCGCTGCTTTTGTTTCCCAACAAAAATCAATCCATTTTGTTAACAAGTCAGAATTATCAAGAGTATCCCTATCTCCAATGGGTGTTGGTTTCACCCAAACATCAGCCCACAAAGAAGTACCAGATTTAGGTACAACCACAGCAAGATTTGAGTATCTTTTCATTAGGGGTAAGATATCAGAAGACCAACCTACTGCTAACCAAGTATCTCCTATAATTAACGACTGTAAATATTTATTGGAACTATAAAATTTAACTTGCTGATTTAGTTGAGTGAGTTGGGTTTCTAGATGGGGTATTGAAGCTAAATTCTGTGTGTTATAGGAATGCCCTAAACTTTTTAAAGTTAGACCAATAATCTCTCGATAATTATCTACTAAAGAAATGCGATCGCGTAAGTCTTCTCGCCATAAATCATCCCAGTCTTGAGGTGTCCAATCCAAATCTTGAAATTTATCTTTACGATAGACAATAACTGTATTTCCCCAACGGTAGGGTGCGCCATAGATTTCCCCATTGTTTGATAGCTTTCCTTGAGAATCTCGCTTAACTAGTTGCTGCCATAATGAGGGTAAGCTATTCCAGTTATTTAATTGATTTGTATCTAAGGGTTGCAAAAGTTTTTGGCTAATAGCTGATTCTAACCAATAGTCCCCTAAAGTTACTAAATCTGGTTTTTTTGCGGATTTTTGGCGATTTTGACCTAATAAATTCCTGAAAAAATTGGGAGATGATTCTGTAGCCAATGAATTATTCAGGAGTTTAAAGATTTCTGATAATTGAGCTTCAGGACTAAAGTCAAGTTGCTGCTTATTGCTAATAGTTTTACGGAAATCACCAATTAACTGTGGTGGAATTGAACCTTGTAACAAATTAATCTTAAAGCCTTGTGGTGCATTACTACAGCTTGATAGTAACTGAGCTAAGGTTAGGGTTGCTATACTAACTAAAAAAGAACGACGACCAATCATGGCTTAATAATAGAAGGTTAACAGTAGGATTATTAAAATAACATCAAAATACCTTGTTTTTTTAACACTTATCAAACCTCTGCATTGCAATTATTAAATGAATCAGGAATAGTAAGATATTTTCCTATAATGCTTCTAGCATGAAATAGCAATATTAGTACAACTTCCCATTACTTATGGATACACTACAAGCACAAATCCAAGAACTCCAAGGAAAGGTCGAACGGCTTCATGAGTTAGTGGAACGAATTAGCTCTCAAATTAATACTTTAACGGCGGAACAAAAAAAAGGTGCAGAGGAGGATTATCGCCTTTCTAATGTGGCTGCTTCTCAAAGTAAAATCACTTCCTCAAGAGCCGAAAATCCCTATTCAATGACTCATAAGGATATTTTACTGGACGATAATAGTAGCACCACTAGCTCTATGTCTAGTAGTGAACAAGAATTATCCCCAGATATCCAAATCCGTCGCTTAACAGCACAATTGACTGCTGCTTACAATCGAATTGCTGCTTTAGAAGAGCAGTTACTATCATCCAGAATTCATTTTTAGTGGCAGATAATTTGCCCACAGATTCTCGATAAGTGTTAACAATTCTATCGAGGTTATACCTTCTTTCAGGTGAGCAGCGATCGCACAACCTCCCGCACCTACCCCTTCTTTGACATATCCTTGTTCGTAAATGCGTAAACTAGGATATTTTGAGGTGGTAAAACTTAGTCCTGTCGCTAAGAGGGAAACACCCCCTATTCTGTTAGCTAGTTCCACTGTATTTCCTGTGGAGTCTTCTGCTACCCATCGTGTTGTCCCCACTACAATTTCTTCAACTTTAGTTGATAGATGTAAATTTTGAGTTAACGCCATAATGAGAGCATAGACAGCTAACATTTGAGTTCCTCCAGCTAGCAATACACCTGCATTATGGCTAGCAGCGATCGCCATTCCCGTGGCTACAATTTGCATTGGATCACCAACAGCAGCTACCAGGGTTAAAGGTTCTACCATTCCTCTATGCTCCCAAAGTCCTGCTTGCTTAAGTCCTTGCTCTACTATCGACCACTTCTGATGATGATTACAACAGGGATGGCTACTATTCACCATTCCTCTAGCTTCAATGCCTAAACCTGTTAATAAACTTAAGGCGGTAGTTGTACCACCTACTACGCATTCCGCTATCACTAAATAATCTGTAGTTTTAGCGAGTTTTTCTCCCCATTGCAACCCCTGTTGTAAGAGATGCTCAACAGTGTTTAAACTCATTGCAGCACCAGAGGTAACACAGTTGGCTGCAACACCCCCTAAATCAATGGTGTCAACCGAAGGAGGATGAAGCAATCCAGCATTAAATAAGTAGGTTGGTAAATTTAGGGTTTCTACCACAGCGCGAGAAATAACCACAGGGGAAATACCAGCTATTAAATTAGGTAAAGGGTACTTAGGTTGTACTAGACCACCAGTGGCTAAAAACTCCGCATCTGCGTTCGCTGTATATTCTCGTTCTTGGGGAGTCGCTCCAGCAGCAGAAATCCCAGGAATCAAACCCGTAGCAGTAAACCCCAAAATACAAGCAAATGTAGGATTTTTTCCCTGATAGCGTCTTAGCCAACGTTGTCCCTTGTGCCATTGGCTATAGATATAAATCATTATTTCTGATGTGGATTAAAACTAATAATCTAAAAGAACTTCTATCCATTGAGGGGGACGAGAAATGGGATTTCCCAGACGGTCTAACAGAGTTAAAGCAATTAGATGTACTGCAAAAAGATAAATTAAATTGTTCATAAAAATGATTACTATAGTCAGCATTTGAATCAAGAAAAAACTGGGTTGAGCCAGAATACCTAATTTAAGAAAAATCCAGTCTGCTATCTCAGTCATTTGAGTAATGATATAGACCCAAAGATCTTCACCCAACAGAATTGAAAATAGCCACAGGCGAAACAACAAACCCAGACTACCAATTAACGCACCCAAGGGAATAGACAAAGACCAACTAATTTTTCTATACCAACAAGCCCCCAACTGTATTCCCATAAAGCCATAGGGAAGCAAAAAAATAATACTGCGAGTCGGTCCCATCAAGACCGATAATAAAAGTCCTGCAACTAAAGCCGTCATCCAAGAAGCACGATGTCCTCGACGCAGATACACTAGAGCGATAGGAATAGGAAAGAAAATTCTCAGAAATGGTCCCAAAGGAAAATAATAGTTAATTAACCAAATCAAGCTAGCAGCACTAGCTAGAAAAGCTGTTTCTACAGTAATAAGTGTCTTAGTAGTAGTTTTGTAGTTTTTAACTTTAGCCATAGATTCAGTTGGTGTAACTTGTTTCCAATCTTCTCCGTCAACCCAGTTACCCGTATCTAAAAATGATTCCGAATCAGATGAAAATTGATTTTCTTGGTTTTCAGTAGCCATAAAAATGATGATTTAACTTATTAGAATCTGCTAGCCAATCGCATTTTCTAAAGCCATGATATCGGGAATCCGCAATAAATTGGCGTTTCTTTGAATCAATCCTCTTTGTTCGAGCCTAGTTAAGACTCTAGTGACAGTTTCCCTTGCTAGTCCACTCAAACCGCTAATTTCTCGGTGGGGTAAGTTAGGAATTTCTGTTCCCCCTTCTACTTTTGTTCCTTGTCCTTCCACCAAAAATAGGATAGCATCTGCCACCCTAGACATACTATCTGCATCTCGTAATTGTAATCTGCGATTAACTTGTCGTAGCCTTTGCGCCATTAATTGTGATAAGTGTACTCCAGCCATAGGCTCTGTGGTGAGTAACTCTACAAAATCTTCTGATGGGATTCTGCCGATTGTAGTAGGAGTTAGAGTAATAGCATCAGTAGAACGAGGCTTTTTATCTAATGCTGCCATTTCACCAAAAATTTCCCCTTTACCGATGATATTTAGAGTTACTTCTTTTCCCTCTAAATTATAAGTACGAATCTTGACCCAACCCTCTAGGATAAAATAAACCGAACCCCCCCAATCGTTCTCTAACAAGATAATTTGACTAGCAGGATGAGAGAGTGTGACAAAATGGCTAGTCAGTTTTTGTAAACTACCCCCTGGTAATCCCTGGAAAAATGGAATTAGTGCTTTGAGATGATTTAGATCGATATTTGGTTCAAAATAGCTATTGTGTTCTTCCATAGATACCTTGAGTTCAATTGGGGGTTCATACTCCTTTGTACCATTTTTTTTTTAAGTAGTAAGTAGCGTAGGGGTGCAAGGCTTGCGCCCGTAAAAGTAGCAATATTTTATTCAGTAAAAATATCTAACTGTTCAATTAGTTGTTCTGGATGACTGTTGCCATTATTCACTGGGGACATTTGTTTAATTCCTTCTCTTAAGCCGAGAGCAATTTTACTGTGTTTTTCAATTTGTTTCATTACTTGTTTAGCACGTTTAATTACAGAAGGGGGTAAACCTGCTAATCTTCCTGCTTCTATACCATAGGATTTACTTGCACCACCAGGATATACTTGATGGAGAAAAATTATTTTATCAGCTAATTCTTTGACCATTACTTGATAGTTAGCTACATTGGTTAAGATAGATGCTAGCTCATTTAGTTCATGATAGTGAGTGGCAAAAATAGTGCGAGATTGAATCACTGTTGCTAAATATTCTGCTACTGACCAAGCAATAGAAAGACCATCAAAAGTAGCTGTTCCTCGACCAATTTCATCTAATAAAACTAAGGATTTGCCAGTAGCATGATTGAGGATGTTTGCTGTTTCATTCATTTCCACCATAAAGGTAGATTGTCCTGTAGCTAGGTCATCTACTGCTCCCACTCTAGTAAAAATGCGATCGCATATGGCTAATTTGACTTCTGCTGCTGGTACGAAACTGCCGATTTGTGCCATTATTTGAATCAATCCCACTTGCCTAAGATAACAACTTTTTCCACTGGCATTAGGTCCAGTAAGAATGATTAAATCAGGAATATTTTCGGAATTGTTGCTGTTATTATTTCCCATGTTAGTAGAGTTAGGGACAAAAAATCCATCTCCTAGAGATTGTTCTACAACAGGATGCCGACCATCAAGAATAAATATTTCTCTGCCTTCGATCATTTCAGGACGACAGTAGTTTTGATACACCGCAATTTCTGCTAAACCTACTAATACATCTGTAGCTGCGATCGCCTTAGCTATACTGCGAATTTCTCTAGCTTTTTCTGCTACTTTATTACGCAATTCAGTAAAGATTTCATACTCTAAATTATTGAGGTCATCTTTAGCAGTAAGTATCCGAGTTTCTCTTTCTTTTAATTCTGAAGTAATATATCTTTCTTCGTTAGTTAAAGTTTGTTTTCTTTGATAATTATCAGGAGCTTGATCTGCTTTAGAGCGAGGCATACTAATATAGTAACCAAAGGTTTTGTTGTAACCAACTTTGAGATTACTCACCCCAACTCGTTCTCTTTCAGTTATTTCCAGGTTAGCCAGCCATTGTTTATCATCTTCTAATCTCTGGCGCATCTCATCTAGTTTAGGGTTAATTCCATCCCGAATTAAACCCCCTTCCTTTATATGTTGGGGGGGAGATTCTACTAAATTATCCAGAACAAATTGCCCTAACTCTTCCAATTCTGGGGGAACTTTTTGGATAGCTTTGAGATAGAGAGATGTACCATAACTAGCAATAGTTGCTAAATCAGTTAACCTGACTAAAGATTCTCCCAAACCCAGTAAATCCCGTGCATTAGCAGTACCAGAAGCCACCCTCCCTGATAATCGCTCGATATCGTAGATTTTTTTGAGCATAGCTCGTAAATCTTGCCGTAGAGAAGTGTTTTGCATCAACTCCCCAATAGTATCTTGTCGCGCTTTAATACCTTTAATATCTATTAGGGGTTGCAATAACCAACGGCGTAACGCCCTACCTCCCATAGCAGTAGCAGTACGATCTAATGCCCATAAAAGTGAACCATAAAAAGTACCATCTCTAACAGTTTGAGTAATTTCTAGATTGCGCCGACTCTGATGATCTAAGATTAAATAGTCTGCCAGACTGTAAGTTTTAAGAGTTTGCAGAGAAACTTGATAGACTTTCTGGGTATCTTCCACATATTCTAATAATCCTCCAGCAGCCCGAACTCCTAGAGGTAAATTAGCGCAACCCATCCCCTCTAGGGAAGAGACATTAAAAGTATCCTTGAGTCTTTGACTAGCTTCAATTAAAGTAAAAGGTTTTTGAGGGCGCAACGAATAACAAAAACTATCGGGTAAGCACTCAGCAAGATATTCTGACTGTTCCCCTGGGCGCAGTAAGCCGTTAATATCAGGGGCGTTAGTAGGGATTAAGACTTCTGATGGTTGCAACCGCAGCAACTCTAAAGTTAAATTACCTAAATCCTGAGATTGAGTAGTAAAAAATTCCCCTGTAGAAATATCTGCATAAGCTAAACCCCAATGTTCTCCCGCAATAACCACTCCTGCTAAAAAGTTATTACGTCTTGCTGTAAGCATCCCGTCATCAGTCAGAGTACCAGGAGTCAGCAACTTCTGTATCTCTCGACGCACCAAATTTCGTTTTTCTGCTTCTTTTACTGATGCGTCTTCTACTTGATCGCAAATTGCTACCGCATAACCCTTCTCTACCAACATGGTACTATAGCGTTCTAGGGCGTGGTGGGGTACTCCTGTCATAGCGACTCTACCAATTTCTTTTCCTGCTTCCTTGCTGGTTTGCACCAATTCCAATTCACGGGAAATAGTCACCGCATCTTGGAAAAAGCATTCAAAAAAATCTCCTACCCGATATAACAATAAAGCTTGGGGATATTGTTCTTTCACCTCTACATAATGACGATACATGGGTGAGAGTTTTTCTTTGTCAATATTGGTACAGTCAGTACAAATAGGTTTTGAGGGTTGATTTTCTTGATCGGCTTTGCGTCTTGCTGCCATATATTCAGAATAATAGTAGGTATTTCTCTAGACTGTATCGCAATTACCTACTCTTTTGAACTGCATCCTTAGTCTGTCTTAAGATTTTCAGATTTGTTAAGTAAGTCAACCTAATTACTCGTAGCATGGGTAGAATCCATCTCTCAACCATAGGTGTTGGGTTTCATCCTTCAACCCAACCTACTAGCTACCCTTAGAAAGTATTTATCAACAAAAGATTAAGGTTGTGGTTGACAAAGAGACTTAGAGACCAGGAAACTAAGAAAAGTTATTGATTTTATCGGGCTTATGAACCCCAATAATATTAAATCTCAATTAGGTATTCATCTACCTATACAGGAAATTAAGGATTTTTGTCAGCGTAACTATATCAATAAACTTGCTTTATTTGGTTCTGTCTTGAGAGATGATTTTACGGCTTCTAGCGATGTTGATATTTTGGTTGAGTTTCAACCAGGAAAAAGCCCTGGCTGGGATATTGTCTTAATGGAAGATGAACTATCTAAGATGATCAAAACGAATGTAGATTTAAGAACTCCAGCCGAACTAAGTTCTTATATTCGGGACAGGGTTATGTCAGAAGCGAAAGTGATATATGAGCGCAATTGATGATTTGACATCCTCCCTTCGCGCTCCGCGAGGGATTCCCAATGCGTCCAACATTCTGGAGGTTCTTCATTCAATCAGCGACCTTAGTTTCAAGATTTTCATCTATTAACCAGAGGATCATCTGTCCTGAAGCGTCTATCCCATATACAGGGATGGTTTCGGACTGCCCATCCGTACCGAAGGAGACAAAAAAAATTAGGCAGTCTTTTTAATTTATTTAATGGTCAAAGCTATTAAGTTATCGGTAACAGAAGACTGCCTAATTTTTCAAGTCATTGGAAACCTTTGTTGAGAATATTAATTGCTGCATTATGGTCACGACAAAGCATAGCACCACAACTACAAACATGAGTTCTGGTGCTAAGTGATTTCTTGATTCGTTTCCCACAATTTGAACAATCTTGTGATGTAAATTTGGGGTCAACAGCAATGATTTCTCGATTAAATATCTCCCCAAAATATTCTAGCCATTCTCGAAATATAGACCAACTTGCGTCACTAATAGAAAGAGCGAGATTATGATTTTTAACTAATCCACGTACATTGAGGTTTTCTAACACAATCACATCATTAGATGTGCATAGAGTTCTTGCAGTTTTTACTACAAAGTCTTTCCTCTGTCTAGAAACCTTGAGATGTGTTCTCGCTAGTCTATTTACAGCTTTGCGTCTATTAGCACTCCCTTTTTTCTTTTTTGATACCTGTCTTTGTCTTTTTTTGAGAAGCTTTAAGGATTTTCTGAGAAATCTAGGATTATCTACTTTATTATTATTAGAATCGGTATAAAAATGGTTTAATCCTAAATCTATACCCAGACTTTTTCCTGTATATTCTGTATTTTCATTCCGTTTTACGTCAATACAAAACTGAGCATATACTCCATCAGCGCGTCTAATCAGCCTGACTCGTTTAATTAATTTTATTGCGTAAAAATGTAAGTCACGACTACCAATTAATTTCATTCTGCCAATATTAAATTTATCAGTCATTGTTAGATATTTTCTATCATCGGATAATGACCAACCTGTAGTTTTGTACTCGACAGAACGTGAATTTTTCTTAAAACGTGGGTATCCCTTCTTTCCTTTTATTCCTTTCTTACAGTTATCAAAAAAGCGAGATATAGCATACCAGGTTCGTTCTGCTGCTGCTTGTCTAGCCATTGAATTTAATTTTTTTGCGATCGCGAAAATCAGGATTATCCGCTAAAATCTTCGTGTATTTATTGAGGGAATAGCGATTAAGATGGTCTTCCTTTTTGCCGTCTATCCAATATCTCAAACAAGAGTTACGAATGAACTGTGCAGTACGAATAGCCTCTTCTATTGACTGATGAATGAATTTGGCTTACTTTTAACTTAAATTCCAAAACTAGCATCGCAATCTATATATGCTATTCTCCCAATATATCAGATTCGCCGTCATAAATCAATATCATGGCTAAAGCTAAATATAGAAGCAGTCGCAGAAGCGTATTTAATTTAACTGTACATATAGTTTTTGTAACTAAATATCGTCGTAAAATTATCGATACTCTTATGCTAGAAGAATTAAGAAGAGTGTTTCAATCTGTTTGTATTTCTTGGGATTGTGAACTAATTGAATTCAATGGAGAATCAGATCATGTACACTTAGCGCGTATCTTTTCCACCTCAAAAAAGACTAAGTGATTTAGTAGCCAATCTCAAAGCTACAGCTTCTAAAACTATGGGTCAAAATTTTGATTCCAAATTATCAAAAGTTTATCACAAAAAAGTATTTTGGACTGGTTCTTATTTTATTGCTAGTTGTGGCGGTGTCACTATTGATACACTAAAAAAATATGTTCAGAGCCAAGATTCTCCACCTTCCTAAACTCTGACTGGCATTCATCCCTTCGCGGGACGCGAGGGTCTTCTGCCAGAAGAGAGATAAATCCTCGGGATTACGAAGGGTTGGCAACCAAGCATCTACCGCAACTAAGTTATTAGTAGTTAAGTTTTCTTTCTTTAGCTCTACTATAGATAAACTTCTAGCTAGAGAGTCGGGATGTTGTTCTGCTAGCAGCTTGACAGTAGCAGAGATTTGCTCGAATAAATCTTCATCAACTGGAACACAACCTGTTAATAACTTCGTCTCAAAAGTCTTAGTAGATGGTTCTTGGGCTGTAATGGTCACTAAAAGCTCTAAATTCGATTGGTTTGACCAACCTAGTGCTTTAGCAGTTAAGTTAGCTGAACCCACTAAACATTGCTCATCAGCACGATAATATTTAGCGTGTAAGTCAGGTCTTAACCACAGAGATGAATTAGGACGCTCTTTAATCAAAGACCATACTTCTAGATCGCTGACACCTGCTACTATTTCTTCGGGAAACCAACGAGTAACACACCTTAGAGGAACATCAAGAGGTATTTCATTCAACAGTTTCTCCAGCACAGGAGCTTTGATGAAAGGAGCAACTAGCAATACTTCATTGCGGGCTTCTGCACAAAGCTTTTCTAATTCTGTTCCCAATAACATTACAGATAATTTTAGTTATTCTTCACGCTCTAAGAATTGTCTCGCAATTCTGCCCCAGTCAACACGAGCATCTTGTGTATCTTGTCTTCTTTTACCATCTGGCTGTTCGTCCTCATATCTCGCCCAAGCTGCAAGTAGAAGTTTCAGTCCCTTTTAAGATTTAGCTAAACGCAATTTTAATCTTTCTGTATCTACATTTTCTACATCATCCTCTAAAACTTCTATTAGGTTTGTATAGGCTGGGTGATTAGTATTGAGGGTGACAAGAATTGCACCCCCTTTAGGTTTAACAGAAAAAAAGGCAGCAGTTTCTAAATCAGCATCGACAAAGCTGTACTTAAGATTATCAGAAATAGTAGTAGCAGCGAGTTCTCTGGCTTTTGTTTCAGGAACTCCGACCTCGGTTAAAGTTTTTTCGATAGTTGTCTGTCTTTCCAAAGCGGGAAGGGACTCATCTTTATCGCTTACACCTTTGTACCCATCTTGCTTGCGATTTTCCGTAACTCTGGTAGCTTGCTTTTCTGGGGTAGAATCTGGATAGCGATTGTTTTTAGTTCGAGTTCCTTTTCTTTGAGCTTTTATCAGTCTGCGAAGGGTACTGAGTTGAGTATTTATCTTGAGAGCAATTTCTAACAAAGGTTCTCTGGGATCTTCGTCGTCTTTCAATTCCTCTTTAAGCTGAACGATGCTTTTGCCACCTTGCAGCATAGATTCTATATCGATGTTAATCAACTCGGCAAAGTTACGAGCAGATTGTTTTTTGTTGGTTACGCCAAAGAGATCGTCGAGAGATGGGGGAAATTCAACCTCAATACCCCACCAGCGTTCGGTAGGATCGTATTTAATGACTAACGACTGGTCTAAATCTAGTTCTCTACCCGCACGTACCACCGATACCCCGATATTTTTCGCTGCGTGTTTGCCGTGAGGTAAGTTTCCTGGATTTTTGTTATCAGAAGCTTGACGGGCTTCTTCCCGAGCATAAGAAAAGCGTACTTTGACTTCGTGCTGGCGATCGCGAAAATCGATGGTAAATACGGCTTCATATTGTCCTGCTTCTTCCCAAGGTTGAAACATGGGCTTGTTATTGAAGGGTATTGGGCAAGATGTTTGTGCCATTAAATAACCAGGATCCTTGGGTTTAGCAAATTTTTCAGTAATGACTGTGCTGGAATTATCTAGATCGAAAGCCAGCATTCGGATCGCGACTTCTTCCGCATCAAGAAACTTACGGTACATTCTGCCAATGAGCAGTTCGGAGTTATCGATAATAGTTTTGCCTGTTTTCCACATACAGCGATCGATATCTGACCAAACTACTAATGTTCCTCTGCGATCGAAGTTTTTGCCTACTTGTTGCCAAATACTGGGAATTGGTTTTGCCTGGGGTGCGGGAACTACGTTGATTTTTTGAGTTTTGATTTCATTTAGATCGAGATAGCTATAGAGCGCATTGTCTACTCCGTTTTGCCAAGTCCAAACTTCAACTTTTTGGCATTGAGAGACAGATGAAGAGGGTAAACCCAAGGTAGCGCCCAATTCCAGTGTGTTTTTCTTCTTCTAAATGCGTTCCGTTACCAAACTGGAGTGCTAGACGCAGCACTGTCGCATCCATCCCACTACCATTGTCTAAAACAGCTATTTGATGGATACGCGATCGCATTCTCGATCCTACTTGCTGTTTTTTCTCACCGCACAAGAGTTCGACTTGAGTAGCACCTGCTTGAATTGAATTATCCATCAATTCGGCGATCGCATAGGCTGCATTTTTATAATCGTTGTCTCGCATCGCTTGGACTGCTAAGTGGGCGGGGACGATATCGTGGGGATTAGTTGTCGTGAGTGTTAAAAATTAATTTATCAAAAAATTTATGGGTATTACATTTATATAATTCCCCAAAACGATAAGAAGCAGGATATACCAAATAAGGTATAATTATAGGACTTAAGATCGAATTTATGTCAGACAAACCGATTTATTGGATCGGCTCATCCAAACAAGACATTGCTGATTTTCCCACTGAAGCACGTCGTAAAGCTGGATTTCAACTGCGAGCTGTGCAAAAAGGGCAATCGCCATCAGATTTTAAGCCCATGTCTACCGTCGGACAGGGAGTTGAAGAGATTCGTATTCGCACAGAAAATGCTTACCGTGTATTTTATGTAGCCAGATTTTCCGAAGCTATTTACGTTCTCCATGCTTTTCAAAAGAAAACACAAAAAACTTCCAAAAAAGACATTAAGATTGGACAACAACGTTACAAGCAACTCATTGAATATCGACAAAACAAAAACTTCAGGTGAAAAAATGGATCGAGAGCAAAATTTTATAATTACCCAAGGTAGCGACAATATCTTTGATGATTTGGGATTTGACAGATCGGAAGCAGCTAACTTAAAAATTAGAGCAGATTTAATGCTGGCTTTAAAAGAATATATTCAATCTCAAGGTTGGACACAAGAACAAGCAGCAGAGTTTTTTCAAGAAACACAACCCAGAATTAGTAATTTAATTAACGGTGAAATTAGCAGATTCAGCGTAGACAAGCTGATTAATATGTTGTCCCGTGCGGGAATGGAAGTCAAGGTAGAAGTTTTATCAATTGCTGCCTAATCCTGATATTTATAACAAGACAAATCTTAGTTTGAAAATGAATTGTGCGCCAAGAACATAACAAACTGATTCGCGATCGCATTCCCGAAATTATCCGCCAAGCTGGACGAGAATGTGAAATTGAAACAATGTCGCAATCTGAGTATCATCAAGCTTTACTCAATAAATTAGTTGAAGAAGCTAAAGAAGCAGCAGAAGCTAAACCAGATAATTTGGTGGAAGAATTAGCCGATGTTTACGAAGTTATAGACGCAATACTGGCTAATTTAAAAATAGATAAAGACATAGTTTTAGCTAAACAAGAACAGAAAAGACAAGAAAAAGGCGGATTTGCTAAAAAACTACGATTGTCATGGACTGAATAAATTTAGTTTTGGTTATTCTGATAACTCCAATCTGCCTTAAAACCTTGAATAGTTGCCAAAGACAATAATGGCTTTACCGTAGATTGATACGCATTGTAAAGGATGTCAAAATTCAGTAGGTCGTCTGGTTGGGTTACTTTTAATTCTGCAATATAATCTTCTGCTAGATTTTCCCATTTTTTTTGCGAATTATTTTTATAGTAAACTACCAAACCTCTATGTTGTAAGTTTACAAAATCATTAAAATAATCTTCTGAAGGAATATGATTAGATTTAGATGAATTAATAGACGGAGTTGTAGGAATTAAATTCCATAATTGATCATGAGCTACGAATGACCAAGGCAAATAATGATCTAGTGAAATATTATCCTTATTTAATTCAACCTGAGAATAAATACATTTGAGTTTTTGATATTTCAAAATTAGCTTCCAGTATTTTGTCTGCCTATTTAAAGAATTTCTCTGTTGCGGAATAAATAGTTTGTTTACTATGTTGGGAATATTGATATTCTTTGATTGCATATAATTTAACCATTCCCAAGATAACCAACCTCTGATAATATAATAATTTTTTTTGATGTACTCTATCCAATCCTGATGTAAAATTATCGCATTGCAATTTCTAAAATTTTCGGTGTTAAAACAATACAAAGGCTTTTTAAGATTGAATTTATTTTTAGACAAATAAACAATGTTGGAATTTACATCATAATCTTTTATTCCTCTAGTTTCATCTACAAAAAAAGGGCGTATCAAACGAAATGGAACATATCGACTTATAAAAGTAATTATGTCATCAAGATTCTGTTCTCTAATTACGTCTCTTAAAAGCTTTTTATCTGTGTCTCTAAATTGTAATATTGGCTCAGTAATTATTAAATTTAAAGAATCTAATTTACTAGTAATTTGGTCTTGTGTCCCAAAAGACAATTTAAAATAATTATGCGGATACCAAGCATTAGCTAGCATCTCAATAATAATTTCTTCAAAGCTAATAGGCGATAAAACATCAAAGTGTCGTCTTCTCAAGATATCTAACAGCGAAAGAAAGAAAAGATATTTGTAAGAATTGGTAGTTTTATCAAATATTAGAGACAGAACTGAGACATCAACTTTATCGGATGGTGGTAAATTGTGGCTGCTAGTTGTATTGCCCGAATGTGTTATATCGCCTAAGTAAGCTTGTATAAAGTCTTGTGCAGCAGATGTATTGATTATTTGTAGGGCTTGAACAATTTGGCTGACAGTTTCAGCAGTCGGATCTATTTGCTCGTGAAACCAGCGAAAAACAATTGAGCGTTCAACACCTAAATTGAAAGCTAATGAGCTTTGACTGATGTTGTGCGCTTCCAATACCTGTTTAAGTGCCTTGCCTGCTTTTCCCATAGTTTCAATTATGGCAAAGCAAAACGCAATTGTTGTTAACTTTTAAAACAAAAAATATTTGAATAAAGTTAGCATATATGATTACAAAACAGGCAAAATTAAGAAAGCATCATGGAAAACCATATAAATGACTGGGCGATGTATAACGAAACGGGAAACCTTGCTGTATCCACGATGATGTATGAGTTAAAGAGAGCAATGAAATCTAAACCCTTACCCCAAGTACGTCGTCAATTGCACGAATCTATAAAAGAGGTGGGTACACAACATGGTGAAGTATATGATTCAGAAGTCAGAGACAATATTCTATTTTTCTTGAGTCAATGGGCTTGTGAAATTCACGAACTCGATCCAGTTTTTGGCTTGAAGTCTAATTACTGGAACTTGTAAGACATGAGAAAACCTTTTAATTGTCTGGTTTGTGGAATAAAAGTCAATCCCGATCTGGTTCATTATGCTTGCTATCGTACTTGTGGCAGTTTGGAATGTCAGACTATCTACAAAAGACGTTCTATTGCCAAAGCCGATCGTCGTCGCCAACGTAAACGAATAGAACAATTAAAACAACAAGGTATCGATTTGGTAACTTGTGCCGTATGCAAACAGCAATTTGAGATGATTGGCTACAACCACTTAAAAACGCATGGGCTGACGACTGAGGAATACAAAAAGCTTTATCCCGACCGCCCTCTACTTAATTCACGGATGAAGCTACAGCGAGGAAAGGAAGCAACAAAGAGATCGCATTATCTTAGCTATGAAGGTAAAAAGCCAGACAAAAAACTATACGAATTTATAACTGGTTGCTTAATCGGTGATGGCAGTCTTGAAAAACGTTCGAGTAGGCGTAATGCTAGATATGCCGAGGGTGGTAGTAATCAGAAATATTTGGAATGGAAATATAAATTTATCAGTCAATATTTTTCTTGTTCTTTCAAAGAGCGTGTATCTTCACCTCATACAAAAACAGGTAAACGATATCAAGCTTGGTGGTTAAGAACTAAAGTACATCCATTCCTAACAGAACTACATTCACAATGGTATTCGGATAGAAAAATTATTGCTAGAAGCATGACAACCGAACACTTAACAGAATTTGCTCTAGTTGTCTGGTTTTGCGATGATGGTTGCTCTAGTGGTGCAGTTAGTTTTTACACTCATGCCTATTCCTATGGCGAAGTAGAATTTTTAGCTCAACTGCTTGAATCTCGATTCGATCTTTACGGAAGTATTTTAAAAAATAAGAAGAACCATTTTTTTATTCGACTAAATGCTGATTCAAAAAGGAAGTTTAGTAAAATTACAGCTAAATTTTCAATTCCTGGGATGGAATACAAGCTAGATTTCTAGATTTGATCAGCCCGATTAAATAAGATTCTATTTGTTCCTAGCTGATTAGGAGATTGGATGCTGGGTTGGTCTTTGGGAATATAATGACCTGAAACGCAATCCCAACTTAAAATAGCAAGTATTGCTCGATCACAAAAATGATGAAGCTTATTATAATTATCAATTCTTTGCTCGTGATTATTACCTAAGCACTGCCCTTGATGCACCACTTTATTGCGATTTTTTTTAAAGTCATTACTCCAACTATTTATTATTCCGTGATCGTTTAGAAATTCAGTCAAAATTTCCTGAAAAGAAGCTTTTTGATTCTTCTTGCTGCCATTAACCCACAAAAAGTCATCTCTTTTTCTTTTAAAAATATTTTTTTGGCAACCAATGTTGAGAGCATAATTATAACGTAGAACTTCTAGGAAATTTACCATAAATAAAGTTTTAGCTTCCGTGTAGTGATTATTTTTTGCTAGTAATCCTATATTAATTAAGTTATTCAAAAGATACGTTTTTTCTTTTTTAGAATAATCATTGTATGTATTTTCGACAAATTTGACAGCATCAACATCATTAATAACCTTAGTTACCTCATTTGAATTTAGATTACTGCCAGAAGATATAAATTCTTTATAAATTATTGTTCCATTATGAATAGCTTCTATTGCTGCAATAGAACACATATTTCCAGATGCAAAAGATATTAGCCAGCATACTGACTCAATAAATTGTTTAATATTTTTTAAGTCTGAGTAATTAACTTGGGAAACTTCAGCACAGTGAGTTATTTGTCCTCTTTTGTAAGGGGATAAAGTTATTGTGTGTTGTCCTGGAACACTTATTTGTGTATTTGGACAATTAAAATATCTAATATTGGTCAAGTATATTTTGATTAAAACCTTACTTGAAGGATAATTTTTTATTTCTAGTTCCGCAGAACTTAACCTAAGAGTTAACTCTGGATTACTGATAGTCCCTTCTGTCTTGACTATCGTTACAGGCACTTTTTTAAGGAAAAGAGAAGAAGAGTCTGGAACACTCTCTAAAGAATATTCTTCATTAAAAAGGTTACTATAGGCGATAGACTGACAAGGAATTACCTTTGCGATTATAGAACAATCATCTTCTTGACTAAGATATACATCTGAACGAACCTTGCGATTTTGGGACTCAAAGTTACAGTGCAGTTTCATTTTTTGGGATTGATTTTGGTTTATGTTCCAATCAATTCTAGTCTGGCTTTAGCTCCTTCGGAAGTAAGCTGACGGCGATTAATTAGTTCGTTCCAAATCTTAGGACTCTTGTGATAAATGCGATCGCAAACAGCCGAAAGCTGAGAGTTAAATTCAGTAATATTTTTAATTTTTATTTCTTTCCCTTCAATCCAGCAATCGTTTTTGTCATTTGCTAGTTCAAAAGAATCTTGGAGGGATTCGTATAGTAATTGCTCTGCTTCGGCAACTCGGTAGCGAACTTCTCTTCTGGCTACACCATCAGTTTGAAGTTCAGAAGCGTTTTGTTGAATTTTTTTCAAGGCTGCATATTCTCCAGCCTGCATCCGCAAAGATTCTAGTTCGGCAGCACATAAGATTATTAAAGGCTTATCATTGGAGGTTAAATTTGGGACTGATTTTGGTTTTTCATCGTCAACCCAATAACCAATAAGTCCATCACTTTCGACAGCAGAACAAGATAAATCCTTCAAACTACAAGAACTATCGAGATAACAACGCTCGAAGTAACGCAAAGTTCCCGTTTGATAGCTGTGACGTTGAGCTACTAAAGGTTTCAAAGGTCGAATCGATGACAATAATTTGAATAATGGATCGCGATTCTCCTGTCGATATCGAATTAACTCGCTATCTACATTAAAGTCAGAACCTTGCCAAATGCGAAGTTCGTTTAATTGACGGCGGTTGGTAATTAAACCTTTTTCTAGTAACTCGCCAATTACTCGATCCCAAGATTCAATTTCTTTGGTATCGCCAGGGCGATCGCACATTGCAAACTTGACTAGCTCGCGGGTAGCCCTAGTTAAACCAGTAATAGTTACTAAATTTAAAATACCAATAGTTTTTAGGACTCTCAGAATATCTGAGTCTAAATGTCTAGCATCGGCAATCAAATCTTGAATTTCCACCCATCTTTGCATATTAGAACGAGATGCTAATCCCATTCCTGCTGCTTCAATAAAGTAGTCATATACTCTATCGAGTTTTAGAGATGGCAACCTATCACCTTCAACAGATACTTCTTCCAAATAATTCTTGAAGGAGTAGGGTTCGGAACTTGTCAGGAAAGTGAATAGAGAGCGATCGTTTTGAGCATACCTTTGGCATAAAGTGGGCAGAACTAGAGCCGTAAGGGGATGCAGCGGATATACTTGCTCTAAAACTTTGGCATCTAATTCTTCTCGCTCAAAGATATTATTCAAACGAGTAAACCATTCTTGAGCCTGATTGTACAAGGCACAGGCATGAGAATCTGTAGTAGTATGATTGATCGCTTGACCGATTAACCGCATCATTTGCCCTGCGGATTCAGTAAAGGGAATATCTTCAAATCGTCCCTGGATTTTTGACCATTCATTGCGCTGGATCGAAGCTAACCTCTGACTATAATCAGCAAAAGCTTGGTGCAGAATTCCCAGAATATAAATAGGATGCTTGTCGTCTCTAGGAAGTTCCGCTAATTGCTGTAGGAGATATAAATCTTCTGCTCCGCGATCGCTAGGAGCATATTCTAAGTTTTTGCCTAATTCATCAATAATTAGGAAAATTCCTGTTTTAGAAGCTTTGGCTAGTTCTTTTACTAAGGCAGGAATTTCTTTTCCATCAATTTCATTGCCTAGCTCTATTTTAGTTGCTAATTCTTGTAATTTAGATACTGCCTCAATCTTCTTCCTTTTTGCAGGAGTCCAAAATGTTTCTGCACCCCCAAGTAAAGCCCGAATAACGGTGTTACTAATTGGCTCTCTTTGAGCTACGGCAACTGCCCGAAAATAACCTTGTTTGGGGATGGATGATTCTAAAGCCTGATAAGCTGCTACGCAGCTAGATTGTATAATATCAAGACAAGAAAAATTAGCGACCCGCGTACTCGAAGAGCGTCGAAGACTAGCGGTTGCCTTCGGCACCACCAAGAGAAATGCCAGCT
>JASJCP010000016.1 GCA_030065935.1 Xenococcaceae cyanobacterium MO_167.B27 | reverse complement strand
ATACGAAATCCGATTACCAAAGTATCCTTTTACTGATTCAGCTAAAACCTTTCTGACATCACGACATCACGACTCCTGACTTTCCCAACCGTTTAGTATCCTATCTAAACAGGATTTAGTATGAGTAGGAACTTTTAGTCAAGAAATACTTAAGAACGATTTTTACTATCTCAATCAGTGAAAGCTGCTTTCATTATCTAAATTGCCCCTGATAGCAGCGGAAGCTAGTTCTCCCCCTATTGGGTAGAAATAATGAGAAATCCATTATTGTTAAGAAATTTAACTTCATCGCGAAATTTATCTAACTTCAACTGATAAATAATCAGTTGTATTTACCTCGGCTGAATGCTTAAAAAACCCAAACTAGAAAAATTCATAAATTAAGCTCTGAAATCGTCTTAAGTTCAAAGATCAAAATTTTACAACCAAAAGATATTACCAATTATGCGTGAAATAGAAAAACGTCCTTATTATCATATTGTCAAACAGCTAGCCGATTTAATCGCAGAAAATAGCTTCTTTTTCAAAATCTTCCAAAAAACAATTCAAAAGGCACAGCCAGAAAAAGTTGCCAGCATAAAAAATATTCAAACTTTGGATGATTACCTAAACTTCAGTGGTGCCTACTTAAATGGTGCTAACCTAAGTGGTGCCTACTTAAATGGTGCTAACCTAAGTGGTGCCTACTTAAATGGTGCTAACCTAAGTGGTGCCTACTTAAATGGTGCTAACCTAAGTGGTGCTGACCTATGTGATGCCTACTTGAGTGGTGCTGACTTGAGTAGTGCTAACCTGAGTGGTGCCAATGTAGAAAATGCTCAATTTGGTTGTAATTTGGGTATTTCAGAATCCCTCAAACAAAATTTGATTGGAAGAGGAGCAATTTTTAAAGATTCCCCAGGAGAACATTCAGGGATTAAAATGCCTTTTTAGGCTATTTTAGTCATCAAATATAGTAGAAGGAATCAAACAATTGATTCTAATATCGTTATTGTTTATGATACCAATTTCCTTTTTACTTGCTACAGATTTTTTTTTAAACCTGACCCCCCGGGAGGAGACTTAATATATTTAGGTATTGAACCCAAAAGAGGAGGACACGGGTGAGCCGTGCGACGGCTCACCGTGTTCGGTGAAGGGTGCGAAGCGATGTCCGTATCGTCTTTGTTGTTTAGGGGCAATTCATGAATTGCGGATACTTCGGTGCCTCTGACCTGGAGACCTCACATTTGTAGCAAGCTTAAAGGGAAATCATATAAATAATCAAAATTCACCCCTGGTCATAGAAGATGTCTTATAATACATGAGCTTGATTCTTATTGACTAGGCATTATGGGTAACACTTTTGGGCAATTATTTCGAGTTACAACCTTTGGCGAATCCCACGGGGGAGGTGTAGGAGTAGTTATAGATGGTTGTCCCCCAAGATTAGAAATTAGTGAGTCGGAAATTCAAATAGACCTAGATCGCAGAAGACCAGGACAAAGTAAGATTACCACTCCTCGTAAAGAAACTGATACCTGTGAAATTATCTCAGGAGTGTTTGAAGGCAAAACTTTAGGAACACCCATTGCCATTTTAGTCAGAAATAAAGACGCGCGATCGCAAGACTATAATGAGATGGCGATAAAATATCGTCCTTCCCATGCAGATGCTACCTATGATGCTAAGTATGGCATTCGTAACTGGAAAGGTGGGGGACGTTCTTCCGCGCGAGAAACTATAGGAAGAGTAGCAGCAGGTGCGATCGCCAAAAAGATACTCAAGGAAGTAGCAGGAGTGGAAATTGTTGGTTACGTCAAGCGCATCAAAGACCTAGAAGCAGTGATAGACAGTAACACTGTTACTCTAGAACAGGTAGAAAGTAATATTGTCCGTTGTCCCGATAGTGAATGTGCGTCCAAGATGATCGATTTGATCGATGCAATTCGGAAAGAAAAAGACTCTATTGGGGGAGTAGTAGAATGTGTAGCGCGGAATCTACCCAAGGGTTTAGGCGACCCTGTCTTTGATAAATTGGAAGCAGAATTAGCTAAAGGGGTGATGTCTCTCCCTGCGACTAAAGGTTTTGAAATTGGCTCTGGTTTTGCTGGTACAATCATGACAGGAAGCGAACACAATGACGAGTTTTATATTGATGAAGCTGGAGAAACTCGCACTAGAACTAATCGTTCGGGGGGTGTTCAAGGGGGTATTTCCAACGGAGAAAATATTATA
The DNA here is from genome assembly GCA_030065935.1 of Xenococcaceae cyanobacterium MO_167.B27. GTDB lineage: Bacteria > Cyanobacteriota > Cyanobacteriia > Cyanobacteriales > Xenococcaceae > JASJCP01. Next base: position 47,662 of record JASJCP010000016.1, on the reverse strand, counting down.
ATTCGAGTAGCTTTTAAACCTACTGCTACCGTAGGGAAAGAACAACGCACTGTTACTAAACAAGGAGATGAAACCGTTTTAGCAGCTAAAGGAAGACACGATCCTTGTGTATTACCTAGAGCCGTTCCTATGGTAGAAGCAATGGTAGCCTTAGTATTATGCGATCGCCTTCTTTATCACTATGGTCAGTGCAAAGTGTTGTAGAAAAAAAAATTACTGCTAATATTTAATTTATTAATGTCCGTTGCTCTCATCGCCTACTATCTGGGTCCTCGTTTGGGAATTGGACAGTATCTAGAAAGATTATTGCCTCCCTTAGTAGAAAAACTAACTAACCTAGGAGTTGAAGTAACAATTTTAGCTTCTCCTAACGCTGTTGCTAAGACACCCGCTTTAGAAAATTTGTCAGATGTAGTTAGAGTTCTCCCTCCCCTAGATTACTCGCCAATTCAAAGATCTGCTTGGGTGGCTACTCGCTTTGCTAACTATTGTCGCCGAGAAAATATACAGACAGTAGTTTGGCTATCAAACCCGATTGTATTACCTTGGCATCCACCTACTATAGCTGTAATCCATGATGTCAATGAATGGAAAGCAGCCAAGAAATATGGAGATCGCATTAAAACTTGGTTACGGGCTGCTGTTTATCTCGATGCTTCTGTGCGTTTTGCCCAAAAGATTATTGTTGTCAGTTCGGCGACACAACAGGAATTATTATACTTTCGCCCAGAGCCACCATTGAAGTCCAAGGTAAAAGCGATCGCTAATGGAACTGACTCCCAACTAATAGATTTACCCCCTATTTCAGTTCCTGCCCCTACTTCCCCTTTTCTCTTATCTGTCGGTAGAATCGATCCTACCGCTAAACGTCTGCCAGAAGCAGTAGCCTTAGTTTCAGCCCTGAGAGAAATTAGCAGTGAACCTTGGGAATTACATTTAGTAGGAGGAATGAACGCTACAACTCAAGCTAGTGGAGAAGCTTTCCTTAAATCCATTGAGAATCAGCCTTGGGTTCACTATCATGGTTATATTGGCGATCGCGCTTTAGCCCAGTGGTATCGTCAAGCTACTGCGGTAGTATTTCTCTCAGAAAATGAGGGTTTTGGCTTACCAATTGCCGAAGCAGTTTCTTTTGGTCGTTGGATCGTTGTCAATGAAATTAATCAAGCAAGTCAGGAAGCGGGAGGGGATGCGGTTATTCCTGTTACTGCAACCAATCCCCAACAAGCAGCAGCCACATTGCTAAAGCAACTCCAAAAAAGCCCTTTTCCTCCCACTGAAGCTAATAGACAACAGTGGCAAAAAACAGCAAGTGCCTATGCAGCAGAAATTCAGATGATAATTTCTAATGGTTAGTGGTTAGTTGTTAATTGTTGATGGTTGAATCCTGAATCCTGATTCCTGATTCAGCGAGCGCGATATACTTGGGCGAAAAATCCTAGATAGTGCATAGCGAAGATGACCAATAAAACTTGAGTGGTTAGAAAAGAGCTTTTCAGCTTACCTGCTTTAGACAGTCGATCTAGTTTCTGTGTAGTAGCCCGAACGGGAGGTTTTAAATGAGATAAAGTTGTAAGTAAATAGGTCAGTGGCGGTTGAGTTGCTCTTGCTTGCTCGTAACCAACTCCCCGAATGCGAGCGATTTTGCGATACATTTGCCCAAAAGAATATCTAGCAGGGTGAGCAATACGAACTTCCTCTGCATAAGTTAGGGTATATCCTTTAGCAAAAACTCTTTGACCCCAATCTTTATCTCCTCCAGATTTTAGCTGGGCATTAAATAAACCCACCCTCTCAAATACCCACTTATAAGCAAATACATTAGCTGTTGCGCCGTAGTTTTCTTCTTCGACATATTGTTGCTGGTTGAAAAAACTCACACTATCGTAAAGTTCTACTGCGTTAGGGCGATCGCTATTTTGAAAAAAAATCTCAATTTTACCAGCAACCAACCCACAATCAACCGTAGCTGAAAGCCATTTCACTCCCTTTTCGAGCCAGTCTGGTGCAGGTACACAATCAGAATCAGTAAAAGCTAAAATTTCCCCCTTCGCTAGAAAAATGCCGTGATTACGAGCAGCATAAGAACCAGGTTCAAGACAGTAAGCCAACCTAGCTTGAGGGAATTGTTTGACTAGATTCTCTAGACTCTCATCACTACCATTATCTACTACAATCACTTCATAATAATTTCGCGGATAAGTTTGCTTTTCTAAAGCTGCCAAACAAATCTGAATCCGCTCTGGGTCATTAAAAACTGGAATAATTACAGAAACAAATTGCTTCATGATTCTCTATCTAAATTTATCTGCCTTAGAGTCGAAACTCAAGGAAGGCAATTTTGTTGATAATGGTGATGTTCCTAATCGAGAGGGTTGTCGTTCAAACCACAGCAATACTAAGCCAGTGCTAACTAGAAAAGAACCAGCCATACCTGCTAATAACAGCAAGCGAACATTAGGACTTGTTGGGTGTTCTTCCTTGGGTAAACTTGGCTCTTTAATTAACTGAATGGGAGGATAAAGGGAATAGACATGCTCTTTTCCTAAATCTAATTTTGCTAAAGTTGTGGCAAAAATTGCTTCTGCTACCTGTAAATCGCGCTGAAGGCTATCCATATTTAGCTTTTTTTGAGCTAGATCCCTCTGACGACCTTCTAGTTCCTCCATCTGGTTTTTAAGCTCTCGGATTTGTGCTTCTAATTTCTGCCGATTTCCTTGGTTAGTAATTAAATCCTTGAAGACATCTTGTCTTACTGTTTTGACTTTAGGATCGAGGGTAAGATAGGTAATACGCTCTAACTCTGTTCTACTTACTGATCGATTCAGTAGAAAAGCAGCCCTTTGTTGCAAAGCTGTAGTTGTCTCTTCTAACTCTGCTTGTTTGTTGATTACTGAAGGATTCTGAGGGGTAAAGCGAGATAATAAATTAGCTAGTTCTGTCTTAGCTTTAGCGTATTGCTGTAACTGTTCTTGATAAACATTATCTTCTAGTAATTTATAAGCGGAAGTAGCTTCATTAGAAGATAACTCCAATTCCCTTCCTAACTGTTGAGAAAGATTGTTTAATCCTTCCTCTTGGGCGGATAATTCTGCTTGTTGAAGCCTTAACTGTTCTAAATTGCTGGCTAATTGTTTAATCTGTTCTTCAGAACTCAAAGAAGAGGAAGCTTGATAGCTAGAAAGTTTTTTTTGTGCCTCATCTAGGTTTTCCCGAGCCTTTTCTAGGGTTGTTTGAGTTTGTTTTTCTTGGCGTTTTATTTCCCCTTGTCTCAAACTTTCAATTCTCTGATTGAAAACTTCATTAAAAGTGTAAGCTTTTTGTTGCGCCTGGGTGGGTGTATCCCCTTCAATTGTTAAAGAGATAATATTACCATCATCGCTAGAGGTGATTTCTGGTTTACCAAAGTCTCCAGGAGAGATCCCCATTTTTTCCGCAGCTTCCTCTGTAACAGTAGAGTCATTGGCAATATAGACATAATCTATTCTGGCTTCTTTGCGACCCCCAGCAGAGCTAGAATCTGATGATGCTCTACCAATACTAGGTAAATTTAGTTGAACTCCCGTTCCTGTTTCTAAAATCTTCATTCCCCATTCACTGGTGTATTTGGGTGGTGTAATTTTCCAATAAACTATTATCAACACCCACACCAGACAGTTGAGTACAACTCCCAACAGAACATAAGGAGTTTTCGGGACAGACTGTTCTGGCTGCTTTGGCTTACTAGAGATAGGGTGAATCTCTGGTTGTATTTTTTGTACTAAACCAGACCCTAGCTTTAAATCTCCCTGATGAACCGAGTGAATAAATTTAATTAGTTCTTCCGCAGGAGCAGTTTTTAGGATATATCCTTTAGCACCAGCCTGTAAAGCAAGGTTGAGGGTTTGATCGTCATCATGAGTAGTTAAAATTAAGACCTTGGTTTCTGGATGACGTTCCGAGATAATTCTGGTAGCGGTGATGCCGTCTATTCCTGGCATTTCCACATCCATCAACACTACATCAGGTTTAAATTTATCTACTTTTTCTATTCCTGCTTGACCATTAGTAGCAACCGCCACAATCTTCAGATTTGGTTCTCGCTCTAAATAACTTTTTAAAAGTTGTAATATTGTCTTTTGGTCTTCAACTATAAGAAGGTGAATCATTAGATTGTATTAAGCATTTTCTCGTACATCAGAGAGTATCGCAATCCCACAGTTACATCTCAATCTTTTTTGCCTATCCTTTATGCTACAACAACTTCATCTCTATTGAATAAAGTTTAGGTCAAGATTTTAGAGCTAAATCTCGTTAGTCCTAGTGTTGATTTGAAAGGCTGCTTTGTGATGAACTTTTCGGGGTATTGCTTCGGTTATATAGGCTGATAACAACATTTCGTATGCTTCGAGGTCACGATTTTCAGAAAATTGTGACCTATATCTAGCTATGCTAGCCACCTTCATTCGCTCTAGTTCTTGCTCGTCATAAAGTAACTCTTTGAGTTCTTGGAGACAATCAGTTGTATCTCCGAAATAGTGAGCTTTTTCGCCAGCAACCCAGCGATTGAAGGCGTTATTTTGAGCTAGAACAGGAGAGCCAGCAGCTAAAGCTTCTACGAGAGACGGGTTAGTACCTCCTACTGTATGTCCGTGAATATATAGGCGAGTGTAAAATCTCAGAGTATCAACTATTTCTTTCTCGTAAATAGCTCCTGCAAAAATAACTTCGTCACTGGCTGCTTCCATAACTTTTTGATGATAGGGAACTTCTTGGGGTAGATAGCGTCCTAATACTACTAGTTTCATTCCCCATTTACGACTGGAGAAAGCAGAAACAATTTCGAGAATAGAATTCTCGGGTTCTGGTCTAGCAATGACTAAAATGTATTGATTCGGAACTAGTTTATAAGTTTTTAACAAGCTTTCGTCTATGTTTGTTACCTCTTCTGTTCCATAGGGAATAACTGTAATCTTCCTAGGAGATATATAACTAGTCAGGTGTTTTTTTATCTGAGGATGATCCGCAATTAAATGGTTACTAAAAAGAGCTCCACAACGTTCATTAAAGAACAACCATAATTTCTGCCAAAAATTCCATTTACTACGCCACCATTCCATACCATCCATATTCATAATACTGATGCGTTTTTTCAACCAATATAGTAGGGAAAAAATTGCCGTATTATATCCTAGTACTAGGAGCATTCCATCTTGTTGAAGAGCATGAATTGTAGAGCGGTAATCAAAAATAACTGAACTTAAAGCACCAGTATTTTTAGTAGGGATATTAACTAAGTTAATCCCTTGCCAAACCTTGGTTTCAAGGTTTTTACAATTCCCTTGACAATATACTGTTACTTCCCATCCTCTTTCCACAAGATAGAGAGATAAACGTTCTGCAAAAGTTTCAAAGCCCCCATAATTTGCTGGTATTCCCCTTGTCCCTAAAATCAATAATTTACGATTCATGATATACGCTTGTAATAAATAACAATTTATTTTTTTAACTAGTTACAAAAAATCTGGTAAAGTATCTAAGACGGCGCAAAGAGTTAAATAAATTTTTCAATAATACTACTGAAACAAAAGTGATAAACTCGGTAAAAAATTAATTAATTTATGTGTCTATACTGAAGTAATCTCAGACCAGAGGAATCAGCTTCGGTATTTTCACTAGTATTATCGCGATTTTAGTAAATATGAATTTCCGTATTTACTCGGAATGGGCTGTAATAGTACTAATGATCGCTTAACAGTGATAGTGGATAACATCGATGGAATGAGAAGTTTTTGAGTAGGACTATGAATTTGATTATGATAAGAGGCATTAGAGATGATCGATAAAGGAGTTCAGTATTTCCGAGACTTACTGCAAACTCTCCTAGTTACCAATAAAAAAAGCAACCTCAAGCAACGTTTAGTCAGAGGTGCAGCAAGCACTTTGGGTCTGAGAATTGTTGCTACTGGTTTGAGCTTCATTACTGGTATTTTCCTGGCTCGTCTTCTGGGAACATCAGGTTTTGGAATCTATACTTACGCTTTTTCTTGGACTCAGTTGCTAACTGTGGGCGCAATGTTAGGACTGGATAAGTTAGTTGTCCGAGAAGTTGCCATCTATCGAACTAAGTCATCTTGGGGTTTGATGAATGGTTTGTTACGTTGGGCTAATCAAGTAGTGTTAGTGGTTTCGATGTTTTTAGCTTTAGGAGCAATCGTTGTAGCTGGGGATCTAGATATGACTGCTAATTCGGAGCAGTTTTTAGCTTTCTGTGTAGCTATGATGTTAATTCCCTTTGATAGCCTGAGAAATTTGCGGTTAGCAGCGATGAGAGGACTCCGTAAGATCGTTATGGGACTTGCGCCAGAGTTAATCCTCACTCCTCTGTTGTTGCTTGCTTTTACAGGATGTTTATATCTATTGATAGGAGAAGGTTTGTCTCCTACCTGGGTAGCACTAATGAGAGTATGTGCTGTTCTTATTACCCTGGTAGTGGGAGTGAAATTGCTAAACCGAGCTTTACCCAAGGAAGTTAAGGAGGCTACACCTCAATACCAATCAAGAGCTTGGTTAAATAGTGCCTTGCCCTTCATGTTCATGGGTAGTATGTATCTGATTAAATCTCGGACTGATATTCTAATGCTAGGAGCAATTCAAGGTCCTGAAGCAGTAGGAATTTATTTTGCAGTAACTCGAGGAGTACAACTGATTAGTTTTGCTGCTAATGCTGCTAGCACAGTTCTCGCACCCAATATTGCTAGTCTTTATGCGGAAGGGAAGACCGAAAAGATACAAAAGATTTTGATTAAAAGCTCTCGTGCTGTCTTCTTAGTTTCTTTACCAATAATTATCGGTTTAGTGGTATTTGGTCACTGGTATTTATCCCTGTTTGGTAGTGAGTTTACCCAAGGAGACAATGCTCTGATTATTCTGTGTGTGGGACAACTAGCTAATGTTACAACAGGCTCAGTGGGTTTATTGCTTAATATGACTGGAAACGAACGCTATAGCCTGATTAGTCGCGGAGGTAGTAGTATTTTGAATCTGGTTTTAGACGCTTTGTTGATTCCTCAATGGGGAGTGGAAGGAGCAGCAATAGCTACAGCTGGTAGTGCAATTTTATTAAATGTGGAGAATACCATCTGGGTACGCAAAAAGCTTGGTATTCATTGTACTGCTTTCGGAAAACTGATTTAATAGACCTCGGAGCGATCGATCGCATCTTCTAACGGGAATTCAACATTAGAAGCGCGATACATCACCTTAAAATAAATTTCTTGGCTAATACTACCTGTGTCCTCTCAAGAGGACTAAAATCTAGTTTTGATAACAGTTATAGTCTATTGCAGGTCTATTCATAAAAAAGTCCTTCAATGGGGACTTTCTCTTCGTAATTGTTCTCTTGAGTTTTACCGACAAAAGGTTTCCCATCAATGCCAATGCGACGCGCTTTAACTTTTCTTTTTTCTGCTGATATTCTCAGCATTACTAGTGGTTCGTCTCCACAACTAGAAAAATAGTGGTAGAAACCTTCAGGAAGTAAGATGCCTTGATTTCTAGTTAGTTCCGTAACTTCGCCATCTATGCCATAAAACTTTGCCCTACCTGCCAACACCACAAATGTATGATCTTGACCTGGATGAGTGTGGAGAACGTTCTCGCCTCCTTGAGCATAACATTTAATTCTGACACTCATCGCCTCAGTACGAGCCAAAGTATAGTCACTTCTCCCTTTACTCAAAAGCTGAGTTCTGACCTGGAAAATTTGAGGCTCTATATTAGTAAATGTATTGTTTCTGTTGAATAAACTGGAAAGTTTGTTCTTAAAAGAAAAAATCTTTGATTTTAAGCGGTTATTATACATTTAATTAGTTAAATTTCTCTTTTCTTTGTAGTTTAATTTTAATTATTTATATTACTATTTCAACTACTCTATCCGCAAATGATTTTTGTCCCTGATCATTCGAGGATTTAGATTGCATCGGAGCTAATCTCAAAGTTTTGTTTTCAGAGCAACGTTCTCAGCGATACATCACCTTAAAATAAATTTCTTGGCGCTTTACAGAAAAGTCCTCTCAAGAGGACTCTTATCTAGTGTTGATAATAGTTATAGTCTATTAAACGGTATAGGTTCGAGGTGCAAGATATGAGTAGAACCTAACAAATGGTAAAATTACAACCTTCGCAACAAAAGTTTAGTTCTTGTATTTGTAACTGGTCATAATTCTGAGGGCGTAAGTGTCAAGAAACTTCAGGCTGTTGACCGCCCTAACCCTACCTACCCCGAAAGGAAACGTTTTTTGTAGCCACTTGGTTCACAAAGTGTCGAGGTAGGGGAATTTTTATGACATTACGTTGAAACAATTTTTGGCTTTTGGTTGTCTTTACTCTTACGGAAGGCTCGCTTTTCGGCAGCTTTTCTTGTAGGTTTACGCCAGATTTGGTGGAGATGAGTCAAGAAGTCTCTTTCCTTCTCAGTCAAGTCAGGATGCCAACAGTCAACAATCAAAACAACCCGCCTTTTGTCACCATTGTGTTTTACTTCATGTTCAAAAGAATCGTCTAAAATCAAACATTCTCCACGTCGCCAAGTACGCCATTCCTGTCCTGCTCTAATCCTGGCATCTTCTGCTTCTTCTATGGTCAGATGATAGCGATGTTTCAAGTTAGATGGGCCACAATGACTACTTATATGGGTGTCTGGATATAGGATGGAGAAATAGACTCCACCTTCAACACCCTGTAATAGTGGGCATTGCTGTACTAATTCCCAAGTTTGGGGACAACGGGAGATATTTTCTGGAATTGTCTTGGATGAACGTCTTAGGGGAAATGTGTTCCAAATACCCTTATCAACTAAAGCTTTAGAGGGGGTTGGTACTTGAGGAGGAGCGCAAAGAGCAAACTCTTCCGCGATAACCCCAAGATTATCTTCCAGAAATCGGGAGACTGGATCTGGTTCATTAAAGGGAGAAGCACTAAGATGAGGAGTGTAAAAGGCATAGGGTCGTTGCTCTGCTTTTTGGAATCGACCATCAACGTTTCGCACCATTTTCAGCCACAGTAAAGGTTCAGAAAAAAGACACAATGGAAACTCCCCTAAATAAGAACGGAGAATAGGATGGAGTTCCGTATCTTGACTAGCCTTAAATAAATACTGAATAAGGGGATAAAAGCTGAATAAACGAACTATTTTAGCTTTGAGTTTTTTTGTTAATGTCTTCATAAGTTAATTTAACCGCATTTATTAAACAACTTTAGTGGTTCATAAGTTAATAACTTTGATACCTATTTATAGTGAGAGTAAACCATTTAACAATTCCCTAAGTAATTAAAGAATAGATGAAGTAGCGATCGCTCTATTCAATTGCTTTTAATCAATTATAACTATATTTGTTTTTTGAGTTTCTTTGAGGATTAATTACCTATCCACCATCAAGATCACTTTTTTTTTACATTTGCCTAGTATGATAGGGAGCTAAATCAGTATTGATAGTTTTAATTTACTATTTATTTGATACATAGCTTCTCTCAAAGACTGTTAAGTACAGTCGGATTATTTTAGATATTTATTATGAAATAAGGTATTAAATCCTAGATAATTCTAATTGGGAATCGCTATATAAAAACTACTAATAGAGTAACTAAGTAAGATGCTGAAATATAAATATAAGCAAGCAAAAAAGACAGTAACCCAAATCAGCGATTACTTCCAATATCGTCTATATGAATCATTTAAGCGTGAAGACTTATTTAAATCTGTAGAAAAATATTGTATGTTCGTTGGCTACACTAGAAGCGGACATAGTTTAGTTGGTTCGTTGTTAGATGCTCATCCCAATATAATTATTGGACATGAACTTAATGCCCTCAAACTTTTCCAGCAAGGGGTTAATTGCCAAAAAATATATTATTTCTTGCTTCAAAATTCCCGAAGAAAAGCGATGGCAGGAAGACAAGAAACTGGCTATTCTTATGAAGTGCCTAATCAATGGCAAGGAAAGTTTCAAACTCTAAAAGTTATTGGGGATAAAAGAGGAAGTGCTACTAATTACATTATTCGCACTAACCCTGAAGTTTTAAAAATTTTACCAGATAGGGTTGATGTTCCCATTAAGTTTATTCATGTAGTCAGAAATCCTTATGACAACATTACTACTATGATTGCTCGCAAAAAAGCGGATTTGGAATATGGGATAAACTCCTATTTCACTAAGTGTAAAACCGTTGCTTACTTAAAAACACAAGTTAAAGAGCAAGACATTGTAGACATTCGACATGAATCATTAATTGATGACCCCAAAGCTGTTTTGAGGCAACTTTGTGAGTTTTTAGAACTTGAAATAAATCAACAATATCTAGATGACTGCGCCAGTATTGTCTTTAAATCTCCTAAGAAAACTCGGTTTACTTATCAGTGGGATGATGCCTCAATTGAATTAGTCAGAAAGAACATAGAGCAATACGATTTTTTGCGAGGATATTCTTATGATGATTAGTTTTTCAGCAATTTTAGCTTCTATATTAACTATTACCAAACTAAAATCAACTAATCTAGATAATCTTATAGATAGAGCCAAAATATTTCTGCAAAATTGTATTCCTATTTCTTGGCTCAATTTATACAGAACTTATACTTACAATCTTTCTGTTGGGGTAAATCAACAACCATTAACTGTTGTCCAAAAACTGATAACTACAACTCAAAAATTATTGAGTAATAGAAAAAAAGTTTTATTATATCCAGATTTTCCCTATCGAAAAGCTACAATTTATCAAATTTGCCTTCTTTTAGGCTATGACGTTACTGATAATCCTAAAGACAACTTCGATCTAGCAGTCAAATGGCAAAGATATAAAACTTTCTTTTCTGAAGAACCTATTTTATCCCGTATGTCAGAACAAAATATTAAAGTTCTTAATCTTCATTGCCAAGATGTTAGTAAGTCATTAACTAATCAATTATTTCATGAAGCTTTTGGCTATAGTATTGCAGTAAATCCACTAACATATACAGGAAAATGTGTAGTTAAATCTAATTTAAATGCTCAACACGATGGTAAGATAATTTCTTGTCCTATTGATAAGACAGAATCAGGGGTTGTCTATCAAAAACTTGTGGAGAATGAATTAGAAGAAGATAAAGTTCTTGACTATAGAGTTCCTATATTTAATAAGATAATTCCTTTTGTATATATCTATATTAAAAAAAATCAAACAGAAACACAACGCTTTTTCGGTTATCCTAGCTTAATCTCGGTTCAAGTAGTTGAAACTAAAGAAGTATTTGATGAAGATGAAATCAGCAAGATTTTATGTTTCTGCCAAAAATTAGGTTTAGACTATGGAGAATTAGATGTACTAAGAGATAAAACAGATAAACGAATATATATTGTTGATGCTAACAATACTCCCTCATCCAGATTATTATTTGAACCCCTGGTTTTACCCCCTGAACAATGTGTTCTTACTCCAGAAGACCGCCAATTTGCTCTCGAAAAAATGGCTCAAGCTTTTCAAAAGGAGTTCTTTAATATCGAAAACTAAGCAAATATTTTTAGCTAGATAAATGGACGTTGCACTAATTAAATGGAAAATTAAACAAAATCTAGAAAAACTCCTGATACCAGATAAAACTAAAGTATTTTTTATTCACATTCCTAAATCTGGGGGAACTTCTATTGATAAAGCAATCAGAAAACATTATCGACATAGTTATAGCAGAATTGAAGCTTCTCCTTCCCATGAAACAGCTAAAATGCTTTATGGCATAGATATCCAAAAAGGTGAAACTAACAAGCTTTTACAGTTTCGAGAACAACTAGTTATTTATGAAATGTTCCGAGAAACTCAATATATCTCAGGTCATGTAACTTATGACCAAGAAACATGGGAGAAATTTCATCATCAATATCTCTATGTAACTTGTTTAAGACATCCTGTTAAAAGGTACATTTCCAATTATTTTTATAACGCCTTTAAAGAAAGCGAGCATTTCAAAATCAAAGAAGATTTAGCAACTTTTTTGGATACGCCACGGGGAAAAGAAGGTGGTTATGAATATATAAGATATATGGGAGGTATCTCAAACCAAATCGATTATGAATATACATCTCAGGCTGCGATCGCTCGTGCTAAAGAGAATCTCGCTAAATTGGCGATCGTAGGTTTTTTAGAGGATTTAAACAGTTTTATCCTAAATTTTAAACAATACACAGGAACACAATTAAGAATAACTCACAGACGGAAAAACCCCGTAAAAAATCCTGATATTGATGAAGCAACAATGAAAAAAATCACCAAAATTTGCGCTCCCGATCTAGAGCTTTATGAATATGCCAAAAATAAATTTACAAAAGTTTTAAAATAAGAGAAAATAAGATATATCGATCTTAAATCAGGGTTGAATAACCAATATCAAGAAATATTTTAATCATCAATTCGAGATTTTTAATTATGGTTACTAGTCAAGAAAAAAAGTTAGCTAAAGTATTTGGAATCGGATTTCACAAAACAGGAACAAAATCATTCAGTAAGGCTCTTGAAATATTAGGATATAAAGTTTGTGGTAAGGTTGGTACTCATAACCCTAATATAAAAGAAGAAGTGCATCAACTTGCTTATGATTTAGTAGATAAATATGATGCTTTCCAAGATAATCCTTGGCCCATCTTATATAAAGAATTAGATCAAAAATATCCTGATAGTAAATTTATACTTGTCATCAGACCAGTAGATAGCTGGATTAAAAGTGTAGTTACCCATTTCCGCACTCGAAACACTCCTATGAGAGAATTGATCTATGGGGTAGGACATCCAAAAGGAAACGAACAAATATATATAGAAAGATATGAAAGACACAATAGGGAAGTAATTGAGTATTTTAAAGATAGACCGGACGATCTGTTAATTATTCATCTTAAAGAAGGAAACTTATGGGAAAAAATTTGCCCATTTCTAGGAAAGGAAATTCCTGATGTTGAATTTCCCCACGTTAATAAAAAAGAGAACAAAAAAATAGCAAGAGCTTTCAAAAATTTCAAGAGAAATATCAAAAGTTTATCAACTGCATATCAACAATCATACTTTTTATAAGCGCGATAAATCCCCAAAAAATTTATTTCTTGGCTAATACCTTAAGTAGGGTTTGGCATCTCCTTACCCCTACTCAAGAGAACTTCAATTTAGTCTGAAACTTCAGTTTTAGGCGGTATGGATTTAAGGTGCAAGATATGAGGTAGGGGCAATTCATGAATTGTTCCTACTACTAGGTGACTCGGTGACTCACGACTTAGTCCCGAAGCTTCATATGCAATAAGTAATAAGTAAGACTGAGATATTGCACCTAATCAGACTTAGACATTTTAATGTCAAAACCCTTGTATTTTCGCCTTTAACTCTAGTTAACTGAGTTTTGGGTAACACTAAATATCTTTCTGAGTCAATATAGTTAGCTGGGTATTAATCATACCTCTTATAATGCTGACGCATCGCTTTAGTAATCTTTTTCCATTTGGATTTGTTCTCCAATTGCTTAAGCTGCCTTTGTTTTCGACTGAGGTAGTTTAGTTCTTTGTGAAGCTTTTGGTAATTGAGAAAGCGTCGTTCGTCAAGTACCCCCTGTAATATCGCATTCTGCACTGCACAATCAGGTTCGTGACTGTGCTGACAATCGCGAAAACGGCACTTTTTAGCCAACATCTCAATATCCGTGAAGGTTTGCTCAAAACTAGTTTCGGTTGCCCAAATCTGGATTTCTCGCATCCCTGGAGTATCTATAATTACCCCACCTCCAGGCAACAGAAACAACTCCCGATGAGTGGTGGTATGTTTGCCACGGTTGTCGCCATGTCGAACAGGTTGAACTTTTTGAAGTTCTCCCCCCATCAGTTGATTGGCGATTGTTGATTTACCTACTCCAGAAGAACCAAGCATGGCAACAGTCATACCAGGTTGAATATAGTTTTTGAGTTCATCTAGTCCCTGTTTTAAAACTGCACTTAATACAATAATGGGAACACCAGGAGCAATAGCTTCTACTTCTGCAACGCACTGTTCTACTTCGGAGCAAGCATCCGCTTTATTCAAGACAATAATTGGATTTGCACCACTTTCCCACGTAAGAATTAAATAACGTTCAATCCGCCTCAAGTTGAAGTCATTGTCTAGTCCAGATACTAACAATGCGGTATCTATATTGGCAGCAACGATTTGCTCCGAGGTTTTTCCTCCTACTGTTTTCCGAGAAAATTTACTTTTCCTAGGCATAATGCCGTAAATTGTGGCACTTTGCTCATTCTGTCTGGTTTTAATAACTACCCAATCGCCTATAGCGGGAAATTCTCCACCATCAGTTATCTGATGCCTTAGTTTTCCAGAGATTTTAGCGCGCACTTCGCCCAACTCACTGTAGAGAGTATATTCCCCTCTGTACTCCAGAGTAATTCTACCAACGGAGTAGCCATCTTTTGCATATGGCTCAAAACTGCAAGCTAAAGCACTATTCCAGCCGAATAATTCTAATTTCATTTGTAGATTCCTGTTGTGTGAAACTGGTTTAAGGTTCACAAAGGAATCTCACCCATCTTACAAGGGAGTCAGACCAAAAGCTTTGAATCAAATCCTCTGTGACCTTATCGAGTTTGTGTAGTGATGGTCATTGTGGTGAAAACAGATACAGACTCAGCCATAGTCAACCTCCTTAACTTTTCTAGCTTTGGGACATAAATCATTTTATCTTAAGTTTCTAGTTTTTCTCATAATTACCCAGTTCAGCAACTCGGATAATTGAATAATAAGCCACAAGCGAAATGGCAGCGAAGCTTAAACCAACCTTAAAAATCTGAGTAATCTTTTACGGTGTGTGACAATCCTGCCAATTTTTTAAGAATTATTGCAACACCTCGATCTCGTTGTTAAATTGTGTATGTCAAACAATCACTGGAGAAACAGTTATGATAGTCGCATTAATTGGCGTTTTATGCTTAGGTTGGATTTTGGCTTCTACTATCGGTACTTGTGCTTACTTTGCTAATGAACCCTAATCGGGAAAATTCATTTTATAGTAAAATAGTACCAAATAATGTAGGGGCTAGGCACTGCCAAACCCCCACATTAGATATGAATTATCAATAACTAATTTTGTTTAGCAATCTTCAAGCTTTCAGGTTGACTAAGATTACCCTCTAAAATAATATTGCGTTCATTAGCTGCCAGATGCCTAACAATTTTATAAACTGTTTCTATCTCATCTGTAGCATTGGCTTTTTGTGCCAACTGCACTAGAGACAAAGAAGATGTGGCTTCTGTCAGAACTTCCATCACTCTATTTTGTATTGCCAATACTGAAGCTGCTGCTTTTTTTCCAGCTTCCACACCTGGTTGATGATAAGCATTAATGTTCACTAAAGAACCATATAAACTTACGGCTCTTTCGTAAAGTGCAATTAAAGCTCCCACGTAGATTTCATTCACTTCAGGAATAGTAATAGTAATAGAATCCCGTTGTTTTTCATATAGAGCTTGTCTTGTTCCCAACAAAAAGCCTAGGAGATAATCTCCCGAAGTAACATCAGGCTCAATTTCTACAGTTTCTCCATCTCTGTCTTTTAGTACTTCAACAAAAGTCAGAAAGAAATTATTAACTCCTTCCCGTAACTGCTGTACATAGGCGTGTTGGTCGGTAGAACCTTTATTACCATATACCGCAATACCTTGATTAACAATATTCCCGTCTAAATCTTTTTCTTTCCCCAAAGACTCCATAATCAGTTGTTGGAGATAGCGACTAAACAGTAGCAAACTATCTTTGTAGGGCAAAATCACCATATCCTTTTCACCCTTACCATTGCCAGCAAAATACCAGGATAGAGCTAAAAGAGCAGCAGGATTGTTTTTAAGATCGGGCTTTATAGTGAGGGCATCCATCATTTTTGCCCCTTCTAGCATCTGTTGAATATTGATTCCTTGTAAAGCTGCTGCTACTAGACCCACTGCGGATAACTCAGAGGTGCGACCTCCTACCCAATCTCGCATGGGAAAGGTGGTTAACCATCCTTCGGTTTTAGCAATGGTTTCTAATTTACTATTTGTTCCCGTGATAGCAACAGCATGAGTAGCGAAATCTAAACCTCGATCCTCATAGACTTTCTTGACTTCTAGCATTCCATTACGAGTTTCAGGAGTACCGCCCGATTTGGAAATTACTGCAACCAAAGTTTGTTCCAGACGTTCGCCAATATCTGCTATTACTCGGTCTATTCCAGCAGGATCCGTATTATCAATAAAGTGAATTCTCATTGGTGGATTTTGAGGAGCTAAAGCCTGAGCCACAAATTGAGGTCCTAGTGCCGAACCACCAATACCAATGGAAAGAATATCTGTAAACTTACCGCCACTAGGAGGATGAATTGCACCAGTATGAATCTGTTGCTGAAAGTTAAGAATTTTTTGTTGGGTATCAACAATATCCTGTTTGAGTTCTGGAGTAGGTGCGAGGTCTGGGTTTCGTAGCCAATAGTGACCCACCATGCGGTTTTCATCAGGATTAGCAATCGCACCTGCTTCTATAGCTTTGATATCTTTAAATGCTTTGTCAAACTTAGGCTTCATCTGTTCCACAAAAGCATCATCAAAACTCATTCGGCTAACATCTAAGTAAAATCCCAATCCCTCATTGTAGTAGAGCCAGTTTTGATAGCGTTCCCAAAGTTTAGCTGTATCCATTTAGTTATCTTAATCAGCATAAATTTCACCTGTTAAGTTTAATTGACGCTACCTTCTGTCCCACCAAGCTTTTAGGTTTTCTCTAACTTTTTAACGCTTGTGACCTTGATGAACATCTTATATGAAGTTCGCTCTTTATGGTTAAATTTTAGGTCAGGGGTTATCCGCGCAAGGCTTGCGCCCTGTTAGAAGTTCTGTAGGGTGGGCAGATGATAACAAGTAAGCCAACAAATTTTCCCCCAAAGATCAAACTGCCCACCTTATACCATTTCTATTTAAGTTTGCTACAGATGACTGATACGGGGACGCACCAGACACGGGGACGGGTCGATTGATGTGTAGCCGTAATGTATGTTGTGGAAGAAGATGTAATTACTACAACCGCTTGCTTTCACGTTAAAATCAGAGCTTGCACCCTGACGGGGTGACAACACAGTCAAAGGTACGGCAGGGCGGGCTTTTTACACGATAACCTGCTGAAAAGATAAATTCATTTATCTTTATTTCATAACGAAGGATTAGGATTTAAAGATGATTTTGAGCAAAATATTGCTCAAATCTTTTCAGCTATCGCAATACCAGAAAGCCCGCCCTGCCTAACTTATAGGTTGCTTGTCACCCCGTCAGGCTTGCACCATTATCGGTAAGCGGGAAAACCCACCTCGGAATCAATTGCTCCGCTCACAGAATAAGTCCATTCAAATGGACTAAAACCCTTATCTAGTATTCTTTAGAAGACTTTTTCTATTAGCCAGAGATTTCAATCTCTGGTGGTTGTTGATACTGTGCTTAATTGTTTGCTTCTACCATCAGAAAAATGACCTGAAATCTTGCCAAACCTACATCAAAGAGCTTGATTATCCACACATATAATGAGTGATATTTATTCTATAAATTGGATTTTGAAAATAACCATTAAAAATCATGGTTTTTGTGATGGACTGTATTCTCACCGACAAAAACGGTTCCACCATCAACTTTAGGTTGTACTTTATGATCGACTATAGGTTGGGGATAGTCAGTGCGATTGATCGTATTCTGTATCTAATTGTTCGAGTAATTCTTGAATTTCTGCTGCTGCTTGAGCGAGGGTTTTTTGTTGCGGTGCATTTACCGTAATTACCCTGAATATAATCGCCCTCAATACGATCGTTATAGTTACCGCTACCCATATTAATATTGCGATCGCAACTCATTTGATTTTCCTCTTTTTTTGATACTGTACTAAAAAAAGTATTGCTTCAAACTTCTATTGTGTTAATTAGGCGATCGCTTAATCCCAAGCTACTGTTTGTAAATTTTCTACCTCTTGGAAATGTGCATCTCGTGTCACTAAAATTAAATTGTATTGAAGTGTTACTGCTGCAATCCAGATATCTTTTCTGGCAAAGGACGACCTTTTAGCCGTAAATTATGTTTAATTTCACCGTATTTACCCGCAGTTTCGGCATTGCATCCGAGTACACTACTATTAGCTACCAATGCTACTTGCATTTTGCCAGAAGTAGTACCCGTATCATAGTTTCTATCTAATTGTTCGAGTAATTCTTGAATTTCTGCTGCTTGAGCGAGGTTTTGTTTTTGCGGTGCATTATAATAATTACCCTGAATATAATCGCCCTCAATACGCTCTTTATAGTTACCGCTACCAATACTAATATTGCGATCGCCAGTCATTTGATTGTCCTCTTTTTTTGATAGTGTACTAAAAAAAGTATTTCTTCAAACTTCTATCGTGTTAATTAGGCGATCGCGCTTTCCCAAGCCCTACGGTAATTTATACTTAAAGCTTTTTTCTCCTTGATAATTAGATAACTCGGCTAATTTTTCGAGACTTTGAGTTCCTGGGTATAGTTGACCATTAATTTCCCAAGTGGGATAACTTCTGATTCCTGCTTGCTGACAAGCTTGGGTTTGTTGGCGAGGATTAGCTGGATTGGCACACTCAATATAATCTACTGCTGCAAAAGCTTCTTTCCCGAATAGCTGTTTTTGTTCGTAACAGTGAGGACACCAAAACGCACCGTATTTTTTAGCTCCTACTTCAGTAAGATGTTTGGCTAGGGCTAGTTCTGAAGCTCCAGAAGTAGTAGTAATATCCCAGCCTTTAGGGGGTCGAGGATTACCCTCTCCACGGGGAATGGGAATTAGACCGTCTGCATCTGCTACTTCCACCGCAGGATTGTTAGCAAGCTCGGGATTATTAACATTGGCATATACTCCCAAAGTACCAACAATGGTCACTACCGCTACAATCGCCCCTGTAAAGAAAATCTGACCAATATCTTCCCAATCTCTACCCATAACAGTCAAAATAAACATACTTAGAGCAAATAGGGCAGAACCGATGCAGTAGAAACAAACAGATTGAATCTCAAATGCCAAAACATACATCAAGTAGCCACTAAATACTGCCATAGAGGTACTACCAGCTAATAATAGTAACCAAGTCCAGTTTTCTAGTTCTTTCCTGAGTTTTTTATTCTTATCGCTGCTAATTATTAGGGGAGAAAGGGCGAATGCTGCCATACTGAGGTATGCCAAACAGCCAAACAGGCTCAGGGGTAAACCAAAAACCTCTGCATACTCGCTATTTAATACTCCACTACAACTACCGCCACCCCCGTCAGCAGAACAAGTTACTTCCCCTCCCATTAACTTAGTTATCGTGAGATAGGCAGTGAGAACCGCTCCAGCAATGGCGATCGCACCTATAATTGGTCTAGACCAACGATAAATCCAGGGAAGAGAACGTTTACGACCCATCATAATCTTTGATAATTAACGCTACAATTACTTGACTTTGATTTTAACTTCAATTACGAACTTTGACGGAAGAGCCAGTTTTCTGTTCCTGTTTGGTTTTGATAGTTTGTCTCGCAGCTTCGACAAATTGTGCAACTTTTATGGGATCAATTGTTTCAGTAATTTTACCGTGGCGTTTGAGGGAACTTGCTACAATCACACCATCCGCTGCTTGAATTAATTGGGGGATATTTTCCCAACTTGCACCGCTACCAATAAACACTGGCGTATTTCCCGCAGCAGCAACCGCTAATTCTAAATCTTCTTTAGTGGGGGGGCTTCCTGTCGCCCAACCCGATAAAATTACTCCGTCTGCTAATCCTCTTTCTATAGTGTCTTGCACCGCGGTAGTTAGATTGGGTGTTCCCAACGGACGAGCGTGTTTTACTAACACATCTGCTAATATTGCTACCTCAGAGCCTAGTTCGCGACGGTAACGTAGTAACTCATAGGCTCTTCCTTCTATTAAACCTTGATCTGTTGCCATTATCCCAGTTAAAACATTGACTCGGATAAATTCGATTCCCAAACAACTGGCGATCGCCATACCACTGCGAGCATCATTTCTCAAGACATTTACCCCAATGGGTATTGTTACCATTCCTTTGAGGCGATCTACAATTAAAGTCATGGCACTAACTACCGCAGGATCTACCTGCTCTTTGGCAAAAGGAGCATCAAAAAAATTCTCGACAATTATTCCGTCTGCTCCCCCTGCTGCTAGGGCTGTCGCTTCTTGTTCCGCCCTGGCAATCACTGCTTTTAGGTTGCCACCCCAACGAGGAGAAGTGGGTAATGGCAACAGATGAACTACTCCAATAATTGGATTGTTTGTCTGGAAAATTTGTTTTAAGTCCACTTAATTTAAAATTTTTTTCTCACCAATCAGCTTACTATCTTATCCTGTTCCGAACTCTATTACCGCCTCAAATATTGACCGTGAAAATCTAGGTTTTTGATACATACAAAAATAAAGAATCAGTATAATTACCAGAACTATTCACAATTGCTCAAGTATCTGTTACAATGTCTTAACAAATAGGGATTTACGATCGCGATTATAATCAAGTCCGATTGATAAAAACATATTATTTGAGTCAGAGGCAATATCCAGCCTTTCTCGCATAACAAATTTATATCTTTATCGAGTTACAACAGGGGAAGTTATACGTAATAATACCCATTAACTCTCCGACCATAGAGATATTGAGTCTGACGCAACAAAAACTCCTTGTCTAAATTAGTAATGGTCATTTAATTAGGTAAGTATGGCAGAAAAGCCAACTATAGCTATATCCCATTTGGGGTGTGAAAAAAACCGTATAGATTCCGAACATATGCTGGGGCTGCTAGCCCAAGCTGGTTATCAAATTGATTCTAATGAAGAGTTAGCAGAATATGTAGTAGTAAATACTTGTAGTTTTATCCAGGCTGCGAGGGAAGAGTCAGTAAGGACATTAGTAGAATTAGCAGAAGCCAATAAAAAAATAGTTATTGCTGGCTGCATGGCGCAACACTTTCAAGAAGAACTGTTAGAGGAAATCCCCGAAGCAGTAGCAGTTGTTGGGAGTGGCGATTATCACAAAATAGCAGATGTAATCCAAAGAGTCGAGTCAGGAGAAAAAGTTAAAGAAGTTTCTGCTGAACCTACTTACATTGCGGATGAAACTGTACCCCGTTACCGTACTACCACTGAAGGAGTAGCTTATGTGAGAGTGGCAGAGGGTTGTGATTATCGTTGTGCTTTCTGTATTATTCCTCACCTAAGAGGGAATCAGCGATCGCGTACTATTGAATCTATTGTAACAGAAGCAGAGCAATTAGCTGCTCAAGGAGTGCAAGAAATTATCTTAATCTCCCAAATCAGCACCAATTATGGCTTAGATTTGTATGGAGAGCCAAAGTTAGCAGAATTACTGAGAGAATTAGGGAAAGTTGATATTCCCTGGATTAGGATTCATTATGCCTATCCCACAGGGTTAACCCCGAAAGTAATTGCAGCAATCCGTGATACTCCCAACGTTTTACCTTATCTAGATTTGCCTTTGCAGCATTCCCATCCTGAAGTCTTACGAGCCATGAATCGCCCTTGGCAAGGAAGGGTGAATGATGCCATCATTGAGAGGATAAAACACGAACTCCCATCAGCAGTGTTACGTACCACCTTTATCGTTGGGTTTCCAGGGGAAACGGAATCCCACTTTCAACACCTAAAAGAATTCGTGCAGCGTCATCGGTTTGATCACGTAGGAGTATTTACATTTTCTCGTGAAGAAGGAACTCCAGCCTATAGTTTGAGTGACCGTATTCCAGATTCAGTCATGGAAGCCCGTCGCAATGAATTAATGGAGATTCAGCAACCCATAGCTGCTCAGAAAAATCAAGCTTGTATTGGTAAAACAGTAGATGTTTTGATTGAGCAAGAAAACCCTCGTACAGGAGATTTAATAGGTCGCTCTGTCAGATTTGCGCCAGAAGTAGATGGTTTAGTCTATGTACGTGGTGAAGCCTCTCTCGGTTCAATTGTCCCTGTAAATATTACAGGAGCAGATATTTACGATCTCTACGGTGAAGTGGCAAATGTAGCAGCTTATTCGACAGTGTAGTAATTCAAGATTATTATAGTTTGTCTCTAGCTCATATATTAATTACTACCCAAGTTAAACGCCACAATTAAACTGCTTAGAATTGTAAAGTTATTTTAAGTAACCCTAGTCAAATTACACAACAAAGAAACTTATGACAACCACTTTCAAAGATTTAGGACTTTCCGAAGCTTGCGTAGAACAACTAGAAGCTATCGGATTTGTCCAACCCACGGACATTCAACAACAAGCAATACCTTCCCTATTAGCAGGAAAAGATATTTTCGGTCAATCTCAGACAGGAACAGGCAAAACAGCAGCGTTTTCCTTACCTGCTCTGGATTTGGTAGATACTAACAGTAAAGCGGTACAAGTTCTGATCCTAACTCCGACAAGAGAATTAGCCCAACAAGTAGGAGAGGCGATCAAAGATTTTACAGGGAGAAGAAGACTATATGTCCTCAATGTCTATGGTGGTCAATCCATCGAAAGACAAATTCGGAGTTTAAGAAAAGGAGTTCAAGTTGTAGTAGGGACTCCAGGACGAGTAATCGATTTACTAGAAAGAGGAGATTTAAACCTCAACGAATTGAAAGTTGCAGTCTTAGATGAAGCCGACGAAATGCTAAGTATGGGCTTTATTGATGACGTGAAAACAATTCTGCGTCAATCACCCCGAGAAAGACAAACAGCTTGTTTCTCTGCTACTATGCCCAGAGAAATTAAAGATTTAGTACAACAGTTTCTAAATTCCCCTGTGATGGTGAAGGTGCAACAAAAAGAAGCTGCTCCTACCAGAATCGATCAGCACGTTTATACTGTGCCTCGTGGTTGGCAGAAATATAAAGCCTTACAGCCGATTTTGGAAATTGAAGAACCAGACACAGCAATCATTTTTGTCCGCACCAAGCGCACTGCTAGCGAGTTAACCACCCAATTACAAGAAGCTGGACATAGCGTTGATGAATATCACGGTAATCTAACTCAGGTTCAACGGGAAAGACTGGTTAAACGCTTCCGAGATGGCAAAGTTAAGATGATAGTTGCTACAGATATTGCAGCTAGAGGTTTAGATGTAGAAAATCTCACTCATGTGATTAACTACGATTTACCCGACAACGCAGAAACCTATATTCACCGTATTGGACGCACTGGTAGGGCTGGTAAAACAGGAACAGCGATCGCATTAATCCAACCAGCCGATCGTCGTATGTTAAAGCAAATTGAGCGGAAACTGCGTCAGCGAATTGACATTTGTAAAATCCCTAGCAGAGCGCGAGTAGAAGCCAAACGCATTGCCAAACTTCAAACTACAGTGAAAGAAACCTTAGCAGGGGAGAGAATGGCATCTTTCTTACCTTTAGTAAGAGAATTAAGCAGTGAATACGATCCTCAAGCGATCGCTGCTGCTGCACTACAAATGGTATATGACCGTGATTGTCCCGACTGGATGAAAACTGATTGGGAAATACCAGAAGCAGGAATCAAGAAACCCATTATTAAGAAAAAATACAGCGGTAGCTCTCGCAAAGAGCGTTATTCGGGTAAATCTGTTAATCGAAACAAATACCAGGGTAAAATGAGGTCTGAAGTTGTTATTAGTGAGCAGTAAAAACTAGTAACTAATAGCAAATGCCAAAAAACTGAAAACCGAATAATTGTGACTCTTGCCAATTTAACCAAAACTAACCAAATTGCTACTTCTGCCAATAACTGGCAGGGTTTGATTGAAACCTATCGTCCTTATCTTCCCGTAACAGAAGCGACTCCTGTCGTAACTTTACTAGAAGGGAATACCCCCTTAATTCCCGTACCTGCGATCGCTCAAAGGATTGGGAAAGAAGTAAAAGTATATGTTAAGTACGATGGTTTAAACCCTACAGGAAGCTTCAAAGACCGTGGGATGACCATGGCAATCTCCAAAGCCAAAGAAGCAGGAGCAAAGGCAGTAATTTGTGCTAGTACAGGTAACACCTCAGCAGCAGCAGCAGCCTACGCTCGACGAGCAGGGATGAGAGCTTTTGTGGTAATTCCTGATGGATACGTTGCCCTGGGAAAATTGGCACAGGCACTACTATATGGGGCGGAAGTTATTGCCATTAAAGGAAACTTTGATGATGCTTTTAAGATTGTCCGAGAAATGTCGGAAAATTACCCTGTTACTTTAGTTAATTCCGTCAATCCTTATCGTCTGCAAGGACAAAAAACCGCAGCCTTTGAAATTGTGGATATATTAGGGGATGCTCCTGACTGGTTGTGTATTCCTGTGGGAAATGCAGGAAACATTACCGCCTACTGGATGGGCTTTAACGAATATCACCAAAATAAACAATGTGTTCGTCTGCCAAAAATGATGGGCTTTCAAGCTGCTGGTGCTGCACCATTTATTAGCGGTCAACCAGTGGCTAATCCTGAAACTGTTGCTACGGCAATTCGCATTGGCAATCCTGCTAACTGGGAAAAAGCTCTTAAAGCTCAAGAAGCCAGTCAAGGAGAGTTTAACCCTGTTACCGATGAAGAAATTTTAGATGCTTATCGTCTTTTAGCTTCAGAAGAAGGCATCTTTTGTGAACCCGCTTCTGCTGCTTCGGTTGCTGGTTTGTTAAAAGTTAAAGAGAAAGTTCCTACTGGTGCGACAATTGTCTGTGTCTTAACTGGTAATGGACTCAAAGACCCCAGTAGCGCGATCGACTATAGTGTGAATGAAACTTATACTGGTATCGAAGCTAATTTAGCTGATGTAGCTAAAGTTATGGGTTTTTAGATAATACCAATTGGAAGAAAAAATGCAACAGATAAATGTAGGGTTGGGCGATGCCCCGCCCTACCTTTGGATTGAATTTATCTGTAACAAACATTTATCAAATTGGTATTATTTGTAGGACTCAGATCAAAACCAAGATGTAATTTTCTTATAACTAACTTTTCGATAATAAAATTCCGCCACAAACCACTAAAACTGTTCCTATAAAAACGGGTATAGAGTTGATGGTTTTCCATTCTGCAAAAAGAATCATTCCTCCCAAAACAGCAACTAGAGTATTCATGTTATAAACGGGTGCAAGTAAAGCAATAGGAGTATCAAATTTAGCTATAGAATAGTTAACTAATGCTGTACCCAATGCCCATAATAATCCTGAGACAATACTAAAACCTATTCCCGATAAAGTTTCTTGGCTATCAGAAGTTGTTATAAAAGGTTTTAGGACTATTCCTGTGATAAAAATAGCTATTCCAATAATCATCAGATAGGAAGAAGTAGAGATTTTATACTCTGAGCCAGCTTTCATGGTAATGGCAGAAACGCCATAAAACAATGCAGGAATAATTCCACCTATAAGAATACCTAAAATTTTTTGAGACATGGTTTTGGTTAGTGTTAGAGACGACCCGACGAGTCGTCTGTACAGTGGTTAGTGGTTTAAACTACTACTAATTTTTAAAATTCAAGCCAGCAATATCGAAATATGGAAATAATTAGTGTAGGGGTGATTTATGAATACACATATATCCCCTACTTGTTCATGTTTGGTATTCTTTGTCTGAACTATCAACAATTAACTTTTTATCAATCAACTTTCAATCAAGGTGTTTCAATGTACCTCACTAAGGGGGAGAATCACTATAACACTCTGATGATGTTAGGAATACTATCAATTGCTTCTAAGTCTTTAATTTCTGCTAGTGCTTTACGGAAGTTTCCTTCTTGTACATTATGAGTGACTACAACTATTTCTGCTAACTCTTCTTTAAAACCAATTTGCACTACTGATTCGATACTAACTTGATGCTCACCAAAACAAGTTCCTAAATGACCAATTACTCCTGGTACATCTTGGCATAAGAAACGCACATAAAAACGAGTCTCTATTTCTTCGGTGGGAGTAAGAGAAGCATAGTGTTGATGGGAACAACTTAGAAGAGGATCGAGGTTGGTAGTTTTTCCACTACTCTTTAAGATACCTGCAATGTTAATAATATCTGATACTACCGCACTGGCTGTTGCGCCTCCTCCAGCACCAGGACCAAAAAACATGACCTGTCCTAGGGGTTCACCTTCTACTAAGATAGCGTTATAAACATCATTAATACTAGCTAAAGGATGTTCTTTGGGTACGAGAGTGGGATGAACTCTGACTTCTAAGGAATCTGATTTACTACTTTGAGCGATCGCCAGTAATTTAATGACAAACCCTAATTGCTCTGCATAACTAATATCTGTAGCGTTGATCGTGCGGATACCTTCACAAGATATCTCTTCTCGTTTAATTCTCTCACCAAATGCGATTGTAGCCAAAATAGCAATTTTATCCGCAGCATCCCAACCGTCTATATCTGCTGTTGGATCGGCTTCTGCGTAGCCTAATTTTTGTGCTTCGGCAAGAACATCGGCAAAATCAGCCCCATTAGCCGACATTTCGGTCAAAATATAATTAGTAGTGCCATTTACAATTCCTGTCACTCGCTTGATGCGATTTACTCCAAGAGATTGTTTTAGGGGTTTAATAATTGGAATACCACCACCTACAGCAGCTTCTAAGAGTACATAAACTTTGGTTTTATTGGCTGCGGTATAGATTTCGTCGCCATAACGAGCTATAACGGCTTTATTTGCGGTGACAACGTGTTTACCATTAGCAATAGCTTGCAATATAAGCGATCGCGCTGGCTCTAAACCACCTAATAATTCCACCACAATATCTATGTCAGGATCGTTAACAATTCCTTCTAAGTCTGTTGTCATTACTCCAGAAGGAAACTGTACTTTACGAGGTTTATCGAGGGAGCTTACTCCCACTTGTTTGATAATAATTTCTTTAAGTAGGGAGTTTCTGCCAGCAGTATCTAGTAAAATTTCTGCTGTACTTGTACCTACTGTACCTAATCCCAATAGACCAATATTAAAAGCCACTATAATTTCATTTAAACTGTAACTTCTGCCCTACAATTTTATCTTTGAAATGCAAAAAGAAGACCCTCAGCTATGCTGATGGGATGACGAGCGCGTTCCCAAGCCAGTCCGTTGGGAGGGTTTCCCGACTTGAAGGAACTGGCGTTTGCGCATTAACAAACCTATTTTAGATTCTTTAAACAAACTTTACACAGGAAGTAGCTATATGTAAGCTAAAATAGCACGATGCTAACAATGACTCACGAACACAAACTACAGCCAACTTCCGAACAAATTGCTATCATCGAGGAAACCCTAGATGTATGTAGGTCTGTTTGGAACTTTGCGCTTCGAGAGCGTAAAGACTGGTGTGCCTCTCGTAAGTCATCTATAAATGCTTGCTCGATAACTGCTGAATACATTATTTCTGTGGATGAGCCATTCCCCAACTACCATCGTCAAGCCAAAAAGTTAACAGAAGCTAAGAAAATATATCCTGAACTCAAGCTAGTTCATTCTCAAGTTTTGCAGCAAACATTGAGAACACTAGATAGAGCCTGGGATGATATGAAGGTTAGGGGTTTCGGGTTTCCACGTTTTAAAAATAAATATCGGATGCGTTCTTTTGTTTTTCCACAGCTAGGAAAAGAACCGATTAGAAATGATGCTATCAAGTTCCCGAAACTGGGATGGGTTAGATGGAGACAGTCAAGACCGATTCCAGAGGGGTTTGAAGTCAAGCAAGCCAGGATAGTTAGAAAGGCATCTGGTTATTTTGTGATGCTGTCACTACAGCTAAAGGTCAATGTTCTTAGTCCAATACCTCATGGTCATCCTAGAGGTCTGGATTTAGGGTTTGACAAGTTTGTAGCTACCAGTGACGGTGAAGAGATTAAAAGACCTCGATTTCTCAAGACTCTACAGCGCAAGCTGAAATTGCTGCAACGTAGGCTAAAGAACAAACCATATGGGTCAAATAATCGATACAAGTTAAACCAGAAAATAGCTAGGTTACATCAGCGTATATCCGACACTCGTAAGGATTGGCACTTTAAATTAAGCCATCATTTAGTTAAAGATGCTGGCATGATATTTGTTGAAGACCTTAACTTTGTCAGTTGGCAAAGAGGAATATTGTCTTCCTCTTCCGCCGACGCGGGGTTTGGGCAGTTCGTTAATATCTTGGAATGGGTTTGCTGGAAAACTGATACCTACTTTGCCAAGGTAGATAAAAATGGCACTTCTCAAACTTGTCCTGACTGTGGCGCAAATACGGGCAAAAAGACTTTAGATGTTCGCCTTCACCACTGCCATGACTGTGGATATACTACTACAAGAGACGTAGCAGCAAGCCAGGAAATTAGAAATCGTGGAGTAAGTGCGCTAGGGCATAGCGTGCTAGAAAATGTCTGCAAACTGGATGCGACGGGGAGTATCGGTCACAATACTCTAGTTGGCACGGGACGAAGCAGAAAATTAGCATCGTGAGGTGTTAGAATCCTGCGTCGAGGGGCGCAGGAGAATGTCAACGGCAACTGAGAAGATTTACATCGATACAAACTAAAAGAGTGACATTAAAACGCAGATTGATTGGGTTAACAGGTGGTATTGCTACAGGAAAAACGACTGTATCAAATTATCTAGCAAAAAAGTATCAGATACCTGTTTTAGATGCAGATATCTTCGCCAGAGAAGCAGTTACACCTGATTCGGATATTTTAACTGCGATTTTTTCTCGCTACGGCGATCGCGTTAAACTCCCTAGTAGTAGTTTAAATCGTTCTGCTTTGGGAGAGATTATTTTTAATGACTCTAGTGAAAAACAGTGGTTAGAAAGTCAGATACATCCTTATGTACGCGATCGTTTTACTTCTGAGTTAGGGAAAATTACAGCAGAAACCGTAGTATTATCTATTCCCTTATTATTTGAAGCTAATCTTACCCATCTTGTTACAGAAATTTGGGTAGTGTTTTGTGATGAAGCTACTCAACTGGAAAGATTACAAAAACGCAACAATTTATCTCTCCAACAGGCTCAAACTCGGATTAAAAATCAAATTCCTCTGACAAAAAAAGTTGCTTTAGCAGATGTAGTTATAGACAATAACTCAGATTTAACAAGTCTTTACCAGCAATGCGATCGCTATGTTTGATAAATTTTTTTGAAAAAATGTTGCGTAAAAAGTAAAAAAAGTAGCCATTTATACGGACAAGAAATAGAATGTGTATAAGAGGTCAACTAAAGGATAAGGGATAAGGGATCAGGAAATAGCAAATAGACTATAACTTTGATCAGCATAGACCCAAAGTATCCAACATAGTTAAAGTTTACTTGCTCAGACTTAATTACTAGGCGATCGGAGGAAAAAATATTATGAAACTACATTTTCATGGTTCAACTTACGATACTCCCCATACAGAATGGAGTGTTACAGAAGGAAAAATAATCGGTAAATATCGTGGTAAACCCTTAAAATCTCATGTTCTAAAAGAACAACATCGCCGTTGCCACAAACTTTCGGAGTTCACATATCGTGGTGTTCACTACACTAAAGGTTAATTTTTTACTAATAGCTATTATCTTACTATTAGCTATTAGCTTTAAAGATATTTTTTTATTAATAATTAACTTTATTTAATAACTATTATTTAAGATCAAAAATATGAAATACTGTCATAACGAAATTGATTACGAAGAGCAACCAGTAACTTTAGAAATTAACGAAAATCAAATTTTTGGCAACTCCCAAGCTAAAATAATTAAATATCCTCGCCACATAAATCAAAGAGTATCTCGGAGTCATAGAAATTATGGAGCAATATTTAACAGGAATTTTACTATTCCTAAAACCTGCTCTATTTCTAATCCCAACTCAGCCGAAAATACTTTGAGTATTTTGCAATATCAGGTACAAGATGAAGCAGCAAAGAAAACTCATTTAGAAAATATCAAGCTGAACTTAGAACGTCGCTTACAAGCAGCAAAAGCAAAAGGAAACAAGGATTTAATTAACTTATTACAAAAAGAATCACGAGAATTAGAGTTTAGTTAGATCAATATAGTTTAATAGGGTGGGCGATGCCCCACCCTACTGTTACAAACAAATCTAAAAAATATCAGAGAGTATGTTATCGGTGGAATGGCAGTCTATGATCTTTATATCATTGGTGAAACAATATAAGGAGACTATTTAGAAGTTTCCACCATAGCCATTCGCACTCGAATCATGAAAACCAGTAACCAGCTATCACCGCCAACTACTGAAATAAATCCCCTTTCTTGGCTGCAAAAAAATCTGTTTAGTACTTGGTATAATTCGGTACTAACTATAATCAGTATTTTATTTCTCTATTGGGTTGTATCAGGACTACTTTACTGGGCATTTACT
This sequence comes from Xenococcaceae cyanobacterium MO_167.B27, assembly GCA_030065935.1. Taxonomy (GTDB): domain Bacteria; phylum Cyanobacteriota; class Cyanobacteriia; order Cyanobacteriales; family Xenococcaceae; genus JASJCP01. Next base: position 17,288 of record JASJCP010000016.1, on the reverse strand, counting down.
GAAGCACAATGGGAAGTATTAAGTGCTAACTTACGCCTCTTTTTTACTGGACTTTATCCCGTTAAGTCTTTGTGGCGAACTTGGGTAACTTTAGGGATTATCGTGGAGTTAGGGGGGTTATCTTGGGGTATTTTGGCTCATGCTACAGGTTATCTCTTTAATACTCGCATTTTAATTATCTTAGGGCTAATAGCTGTTACTTGTGTAAGTGTCGCGATACCAGTAGGAATTCAAGCAAGTATTATCCTCTTAGGGATGCTGATTTTACTAATTGCTAGTGCAGCAGTTGGTAAAGAAATTGGCAGTAAAATTCCGAATATCTTATCCTGGTTGCCTCTAATTTGGCTAGGTGCTTTTTTTCTGAATCTTTGGCTATTATTAGCTGTAGAAAATGTCAAATTAGACAATCTTAGTGGATTAATTCTCACAATTTTAATTGCTGTAGTAAGTATTTGTCTTTGCTTCCCCTTTGGTGTATTACTAGCTTTAGGCAGACAGAGTAAGTTACCCGTAATTCGTTGGTTATCTATTGCATATATCGAGATTGTTCGCGGTTTACCTCTAATTGGTATTTTATTTATGGCACAGGTAATGTTACCTTTAGTGCTACCAGCAGATATTAGACCAGATAGAGTAGTACGGGCGATCGCAGGATTTACGATTTTTAGTTCAGCTTATTTAGCAGAAAATGTCCGTGGTGGATTACAATCGATTCCCCTTGGTCAAACAGAAGCAGCAAAAGCCTTGGGACTTAACCCCATCTTAACTCTGACTTTGATAGTCTTACCCCAAGCACTAAAAGCTGTGATTCCTAGTATTGTGGGACAGTTTATTAGTTTATTTAAAGATACTTCCCTCTTAGCCATTGTGGGATTAGTTGACTTACTGGGTATTTCTCAAAAAATTCTCGCCAATCCCAAATTTTTGGGACGCTATGGAGAAGTGTATATCTTTGTGGCTGCTATCTATTGGTTATGTTGTTATTCTATGTCTTTGGCTAGTAGAAGACTGGAACAATAGAGGGGATTATATTTAACTCAATAAGATTCTGTAAAATTAATAGAGATTACGATAGTGAAGGCAGATAACAAATCTTAATAAAATAGAAGACAACTAAAGCTTTTATCACTTTTTGATTGCTCCTAAACCCTATTATTGAGCAAACAACTCAGATTGAGGTAAATAATGCAGAAAAAATTGAAATGGTATTTATTAGGAATTACCTTATTTTATAGCTTGAGCTTATTAATACATTCAAACTCATTATCTTTCCCATCTGTCACTGAAAGTATTAAAGTAACAAATAATATCTTGGATCGCAACAATTTAGTTACTCAAAATTCTTCTGTAACTAAGATGAGGAATGAAGGATGAAGAAAGATAAATACCTCTGACCTCTGACCTCTGACCCATAAATTTAATTTTGTCCAACTACTGAATTAACTCCTGTTTTGAACCTCCCATCGTCGGAGACGAGGGATTCCCATATAGACTCTTATCTAGATACACAATTGAACACTATGCATCCCCGACAGACCGCCGTTACTGGGCAGTTTGATTTAACGTTAACGGGCGCACCGACCGCCAACGGATCTAAATTCTATTTAACCTTTTTTGGCTGTGCCTTCAGCTTAAACTTACTAGTCGCGTCACCATTACGATTTCTAGGGCGATATTTATTCCGACGTTCTAAAGTTGGGGAAGCCAATCCCTGTAGTTTTAATTGCGCATTAGCCCTCTTTACCATTGTACCACTTTCTTATGCTTTGATTTATGAAGATAGTGAAGTCAAAACTGTAAACCGACAATCGACAACTTATCGCGCACAGCGAACATCCCTCACGAGACGTGAGGGTCTTCCCACTCGCAAAGATAAAACCTTAAAACCATTTCTCTTCTTAACATAGGAAATTAATGTTTACTGGATTTATTAAAGAAACTGGAATAATTGAGCAAGTTAAGCCCATTGAGTCAGGAGCAGAACTGATTATCAAAATTTCCCTGGCCTTTGCTGCTGAAATTCAAATTAAATCCCATATTGCTATTGATGGAAGAGTACTAACGGTTTTAAATAAGGAAGAGTACACTGATTTTAGTTTCTTAAAATTCTATGCTTCTAATCTCAATAAAGTTAAAACTTACTTACCTCAAAGAAGAGTCAATTTAGAAAGAGCAATGAGATTGGGGGAAGAAATCCCTGGAGCTTTTTTTTATGGAGTTCCTTCTGGAATGGTCAAGGTTATTTTTCTTGAAATGTTATCCAACGGAAAATTAATTATGAAAGTCTCTTTTGAAGATGATTTAATAAACTATTTATCAGTTATGGATCAAGTCTGTTTAGATGGTGTTTTATTGCAGATCAAAGAGCTAACCGCTGATGTAATTGGCTTTGAACTTTATCCCAACACCCTAAATGTAACTAATTTAGGAGAAAGACAAGTAGGGGATTTACTGAGTCTTGAAATTGAGCCTTTTCTAGCTAAAATTAGTCGAATATTTGAAAAATTAAGGCATTAACTCTAGCAGACAGTCAAGAGAATAGTTAACCAGCAATTCTTATTTTGGAAAAAATAGAGGAATAGAAATCAGGTATGTAGATGAAACACCAAAAATAATACTCAGATTTTGCACCAAACGCGATAAATCACCAAGAAATAAATTTCTTGGCGCTTTACAGAAAAGTCCTCTCAAGAGGACTTCAATTTAGTTTTAATCACAGTTATAGTCTATTAAAATAGGCTTATTATATAATCGGCGAAACTTGAGTTAATGGCGGTATGGGTTCGAGGCGCAAGATATTAGGTTACGAGATAACCAAACTTCATCTCAATTATCTATCGAGAGGATTTTGATAAAAGGGATTATATTAACTAAATCTAGCTTCTAATTCTAATAACTTTTTCCTGGCTTCTGCTGCATTGTCTGCTAGTTCGGCAAACTCAATAAAACGATTTAATTCTTTTTGTAAGAGTTTTTTTTCTATTTCCCATGTTTCTCTGTCTAAACTGGGAGGAATGACAATCATGTCGAATAAAGTTGCATTTTTTTTACCAGGATGAGGGCGTAAAATTCTACCGCGCCGTTGAATAAATTGTCGGGGATTGCTGGTACTGGCTAAGATAATAGCAGTTTTAATGGCTGGAATGTCTATCCCTTCATCTAAACAACGAATTGCCACTAAACCTTGTAATTCTCTTCTTTCAAATTGCTGTCTTAATTGTTCTCTTTCTTCTAGGGAATTATCAGAGGTATAAGTATTAACACGATAGCCTAATTCTTTACCAAGGATTCTGGTGACTGCTTCTATTTGACGACGATAACTACTATTGTAATTATCCATATAACCGTCTCCACAATAAAATAAGGTGTGGCTGGTTTGAAGACGGTTTTTCATAATATCTTTGAGTGCTTCTAATTTATTAGCAGCAGTCCCTACTAAACGCGATCGCTTGGTTAATAAAGATGTTATAGTATCATTCTGTTCAAGATTAGGATTATTGCTCAAATTCCAACCAATTCTTTTAGTCAGTTTGGCATACAAAAAAGATTCTGATTCGGTTAATTCTACAAAGACAGGATAGTAAAGATAGGGAACTAAAGCCCCTTTTCTAATGGCATCAGCCAAAGTAAATTCGGGAGGAATTATTTTACCAAAGTAGTTTAATAACGCATCTGTTCCCACATCATCATAGTATCTTTCAGGAGTAGCAGAAAGAGCTAACCGCAAGCCAATATTACGAGGGAGGCTAGCTTCTAAACGAGTTGAACCTAAATTATGTGCTTCGTCTCCAATGATTAAAGTTTTAGCAGGAAAAAATTTAAGTTGGCTTTTAAATCCTTCACTGATTAAAGTAGAGTTAGTAGTAATAATAGTGAGAAACTTTTGTTTGCCAGAATATACATTATAAAGTTGATTAGATAAGTTTTTTTGCCAATCATCTATTCTGGACATGGCACATATCGGATTAAGATTGAATATTTGACATTCTCTTGCCCACTGTAAAACCAGATGACGATAAGGACAAACTACTAATAAAACTTGTAATCTTATTTTTTGATAAAGTTCAGTTGCGATCGCCAAAGCAATGATAGTTTTACCACTCCCTGTCGCCATCTTGAGTGTTCCCCTTCCCTGATTTTTGAGCCAATTTACAACTGCTTCTTGTTGATAGTCTCGTAATTCTAAATCAGCAGGAAAATGGGGGATGCCCAATTCTTCATATTGGTAATTACTGCTAGATTCCCTAAATGTTTTTCGCTGAAACTTATTTTTATATTCTCTAGCTAACCTTTTCCAATTAATATTAAATGTTAATGGTTCATGGGTCATTTTTAATTGTTAGTAGTTAGTAGTTAGTGGTTAGTGGTTAGTTGCTAATTGCTAATTGTTGATTATTGAAAAGTTAATTGTTACGTACCTAGGCAAAATTATTTACACATTTTTCGCGTCAGGTGTAACACTATTCCTGCTTTCCAAGAATGAAGGACTCAGAAGAAAGTAATAAGTAATAACAATCAATTCCCATTTTCCACTCGCGAAGCGACTACCGAAGGTCTCACCAATCACCAATCCCCCCGGGAGGAGACTTAATAGATCCAGGTATTGAAACCAAAACAGATCGACTTATGTTAGAAGTCTCCTTCCGGCCCTACTATCACTATCTAATTTATTCTGCACACCTACTTAATTGTTCATTGTTAATTGTTGCTTGTTTGTTGTAATGGTTTTATCTAATAAAGAGCGAGAACATAAATAAGCTAAAGTCCCTAATAAAGGCACTAAACTAATTAACCAAAAAATACTGGGATTATCAATATTCCTTCTGGCTAAATCATCTTTTACCATTGCAGGAAATAGCAAACACAACATACAAAAATCTAAACTCATGACATGAATAAATCTGCTACTATGCCATTGTTGAACAAAGTCACTCCAATCACCGTTAGAGATTCCCCAAAATATTAAAAATAATGTAGCAATAGTAATCATAATTCCTAGGATGGGAGATTCTAAAACTTTCAGTAAGAAATTTTTTTCTCCTTGCCAAATTGTACTTGGTTGACGCAAAGCTAAATAGGGTAAAAGAGCAAATGCACCAAAACCAAATGAACCAGCAGCAAACACCCAAGCTGGTAGTTTTTGGCTTCTACCATCAAACAATAAAAAGCTAGTGTAAATAATGGGTAATATTCCCATAAGATTAAACAAAGCCACGATTAGAGGATTGATATCCTGAACTTTGCCTGAAGATAAGTTAATGATTAAATCCAAGGTATCTGGATCATTAGGAGGCGCAAGTAAAAAAGCATAACTAGTAAATCCGAGCCAGATTAATCCAAAAATTAGTTTATTGTTCATTGTTAGTTAGTGGTTAGTGGTTACTGGTTAGCGATTAAATGAGCCAAAGTTTGTTTAGTTTCTAGATCGAAAAAAATTCCTGCTTGTTGTTCTCCATCCCTAAGAGTTTTATGAGAGACTAATAAGTCGATATTCTCCATTACAACTAAAATTTGCTTTGATATAGCAATACAATCAAACGGTAGATAAATTGGCTATACCATAGAAGTACGGTTGGCAATACACAACCAATGCAGTTTAAAATCTAAAACCGAGTTTGCCATTAATCCCACGAATTGAGTGATATCCTCCCCCAATAAAAATACGAGAGCCAGGATAGAGATGAACTCCACCAGAATAAGCCACAGTGTCATCGCCTGAATATACCCCCAAACCTACATAGGGAGAGACAAAAGGTAAAGAAATGAAAGTTAGAACATCGCCCCCAGTCGCGCCCTCTTTTCCTGTACCCACTTCTACACCAAAGCCAGCCCATTTAAGCCCTGCGCCGTAGCTGATATCATCATCTTGTGTTCCTACTGTTCCCCAAACTTGGGGCAAAAATTGACTATAAGCAGGCGTGACGGTGCTAAATAGCAATAAAGCGGTAGAAGAGAGATAAAAAGCGAATTTTGCGAAATTTTTGGTAGAATTTAGCATAATAAATCTTAATCGATCAAGATAGTAACTTTTTTGAGACTGAATTTGAGACAATGAATCTAGTAAATCATACACGATGACAAAATATAAAAAATCGTTATGCAAACTCTGGATCAACCTAACCTCAGTGCTACAACAGCTTTTGACACCACTATCCACAGAAGAAAAACTCGTCCTGTAAAAGTTGGTAACGTCACCATCGGGGGAGGCTATCCTGTAGTCGTCCAGTCGATGATTAATGAAGATACCTTAGATATAGAAGGTTCTGTAGCTGGAATTCGTCGCCTACATGAAATTGGCTGCGAAATAGTCCGTGTTACCGTACCCAGTATGGCACACGCTAAAGCTTTAGCTGAAATTAAAGAAAAATTAGCTCAAACCTATCAACCAGTACCCCTCGTAGCAGATGTTCATCATAACGGGATGAAAATTGCTCTCGAAGTGGCGAAGCACGTTGATAAAGTAAGGATTAATCCAGGGTTGTATGTCTTTGAAAAACCTAAGAGCGATCGCAATGAATATAGTAATACCGAATTTGATGAAATTGGGGCAAAAATACGAGAAACTTTAGAACCTCTGGTCGTTTCCTTAAGAGAGCAAGGAAAAGCGATGCGAATCGGCGTTAATCATGGTTCACTAGCTGAAAGAATGCTCTTTACCTACGGTGATACCCCAGAAGGAATGGTAGAATCTGCCCTAGAGTTTATTCACATCTGTGAATCTCTAGATTTTCGCAATATTGTTATCTCTCTCAAAGCCTCCCGTGTTCCAGTTATGCTAGCTGCTTATCGTCTGATGGTAAAACGGATGAACGAATTAGGAATGGACTATCCTTTACACCTGGGAGTTACCGAAGCAGGAGACGGAGAATATGGCAGAATCAAATCTACCGCAGGAATTGGTACTCTCTTAGCAGAAGGTATTGGGGATACCATTCGCGTCTCTCTTACCGAAGCACCAGAAAAAGAAATCCCTGTTTGCTATAGTATCCTCCAAGCTCTAGGATTGCGGAAGACTATGGTAGAGTATGTCGCTTGTCCTTCTTGTGGTCGTACCCTATTTAATTTAGAAGAAGTCTTACACAAAGTCCGAGAAGCTACCAATCACCTGACAGGATTAGATATTGCAGTTATGGGTTGCATTGTCAATGGTCCTGGGGAAATGGCGGATGCAGACTATGGTTATGTAGGGAAACAACCAGGTTATATCGCTCTCTATCGCGGTAGGGAAGAAATTAAACGAGTCCCAGAAGAAGATGGAGTAAAAGAACTCATTAACCTTATTAAAGACGATGGTCGTTGGGTCGAACCTTAAATGAGGATTGAGGGATGAGGGATGAGGGATAAAATAATAAGTAATAAAAATCAATCCCTATTCCCCATTCCTGCTTCTCAACTATAGTTTTATATTTTGCACCGACTACTTATCTAGAATATCAGCGATCGCATTGAGATATAATTATGGATGACTAGCCGTTAAAAAGTAGATATGCGCTATAAAGTAATGCTTTTTCCCTAACCCAATAAATCACCAAGAAATAAATTTCTTGGCGCTTTACAGAAAAGTCCTCTCAAGAGGACTAATACGCTCATCCGATGACCAAAGCATATTTTTATTTATGTTTCATAAAATTGGTAGTCTATTTTAATAGACTTACGGTTTTAGCCTGAAACTTCAGTTTCAGGCGGTTGTCTATCGAGGTGCAAGATATGAGTATAACCGTTGAATCATCGCTATTGTATTTGATGACAATTGGCTGCATCCCTAGCAACCCGAGTCGCATTATTGCCAGTAGGATAAGCAGTTAAAATCACTCTGCCATCTTCAGTTTTAATGATTCCTCTAGCTGGATAAATATCCCCAACAGATGTTTTGATTGGTTGAACTTGGGATGGAATATTCTGAGTTGTTTGCTGCTGATTTAACTGAGAAAAGTTAGGTTTAATTGGTTTGCCATTATCAAGTAGTACCGCAGAACTTAAGGGTAAATTGGGTGCTGGTGGGACTCCCCCCTTACCTTTAAGTACTAACCCTGATGTTCCAGCACCAGCAGCACAAGCATCTTGTGCGACTGCTTCTGCTGAAACGACATTACTGGATAATTCCGCAGTTTCTTGAAAATTGTTAGTATCAGGAACATTGAAAGTTACATTGCCACTTAGACCAAACTGAGAACTAGCATCAATATCATTAGTCCCGTTTCCTGGTATAGCTGGACGTTCTTCAATGCCTAAAAGAGCTTCTGCTGTAATGTTAATATTACCTCCGTCTCCTCTTTGGGCATTGGCAATAATGTCATTACCATCACCATTACTGGGAAAAGCGAGAATAAATCTAGAATTAATATTTACGTTACCACCGTTAGCATCTTCTAGAGCTTGGGCAGAAATCTGGCTATTGTTTTGTAACCTTATATCTTCAGCAACTTGTAAAGTGATAATGCCACCCTCACCAGAGCGAGTAGCAGCATCAATAGTAGCATTATTGTTTAGAGTTACGGAATTAGCTTCTATGGTTAAGTTTCCTGCTTCTCCTGTTCCAGGAGATGCTAAACCCCTGCTCGGAAAGTTGCTAGCAGAAATAGTTGCACCATTGCGAATATTTAATTCATCGGTAATAACTGTTATATCTCCGCCGTCACCACTTCCTTCTGTAGCAGTAGCCAAGAAACCACTTCTTCCTTCTGCTGTACTACCGTCTAACTCAATAGAATCAGTAGCATTAATGATTAGCTGACCTGCATTACCCTCTCCAGTTGTAGAAGTAGAAATCACAGAGCCTCCATTAACAGTAACTTGGCCTGTTTGAATATCAATATTTCCCCCTGTACCCGTTGCATCTTGTGTTACTTCTGCTCTAATTGAACTGGATTCTCTTAATTCTAGGGAATTGGTCAAATTAATATTTATATCACCAGCATTACCTTCTCCTGAAGTATTGGTTTCAAGATTAGAAGCATTGAGAGTTAATATGTCTCCCTCAATAGTTATATCCCCTCCTTGACCATTAGCTTCGTTACGAGTGATAATCACTGCACCATCATTGAAAACAATATTGGCAGCAGATAAGCTAACATTACTAGCATTCCCAAATGAACCTGGATCGTTGTTACTAAAGAGTCCTGTATTAGTTCCAGTAAAGGAAATTCTTTCTGTAGCGGTTAAAGATATTATTCCTGGTTGTGTTGCTGTTCCATTAGGAAATGCTCCTGCTTGTATTTGTGAAGTATCAGATAAAGAAATATCTCTTGATGAAATAGTAATATTACCAACTCTTCCTATAGCTGAAGTTTCCGTTTCTATTTCTGGTGGACTACCAATATTGCTAGTAATGAAACTGTTATTTCTGACAACAAAACTATTGGTAGCATTAAATATAATGTTTCCTGCATCTCCTACTCCTGCATTAGAAGTGCTAATAGTCGCTCCATCAATCAAACTATCTGTAGCATTAATGCTAATGGTACCTGCATTTCCTACTGCATTTGAGCCGACATTACTCAATATCAAACTATTATCTACAGAAATAGTATCACTAGCATTAATACTGATAATACCTGCATTACCTTTACCCAAGATACTATTTCCAATTAGTGCTTCATTGGTGAGATTCAAGTTAGTGGTGTTAATGCCGATAATACCTGCATTCCCTACTGCATTTAAGTCAACAGCAGCATTGATACCACTATTATTATCCACAGAAATAGTATCACTAGCATTAATGGTAACATTACCAGCATTCCCTTCACCAGAGGTACTACTACTAATTTGCCCTTCATTAGTGAGATTGAGGTTAGTGGTATCAATGCTTACTGCTCCTGCATTTCCCTCTGCTCCTGGGTTTACCTGACTAGCGATCAGACTATTATCTACAGAAATAGAATCAGTAGCATTAATGGTAACAGTATCTGCATTTCCTTCACCAGAGGTCAAACTACTAATTTGTCCCCCATTGGTGAGATTCAAGTTAGTGGTTTCAATACTGACTGCTCCTGCATTTCCTATTGCTTGGGACTCAACGGAGCTAAAAATCAAACTATTATCCACAGAAATAGTATCATTAGCATTAATGGTGACAGTTCCTGCATCTCCCCGATTAAAGGTACTACTACTAATTTGCCCTCCATTAGTGAGATTTAGGTTATTGGTATCAATGCTTACTGCTCCTGCATTCCCTATTGCATTTGGTTCAACGCTACTGGTGATCAGACTATCATCTAAAAAAATAGTATCACTAGCATTAATGGTGACAGTTCCTGCATCTCCCCGATTAAAGGTACTACTACTAATTTGCCCTCCATTAGTGAGATTTAGGTTAGTGGTATCAATGCTCACTTCTCCTGCATTCCCCTCTGCTCCTGAGTTAACGGAGCTAGAAATCAAACTAAGATTTCCATCCACAGAAATAGTATCACTGGCATTAATGGTGATAGTTCCTGCATCTCCTTGATTAAAGGTATTACTAATAATTTGCCCTCCATTAGTGAGATTGAGGTTATTGGTATCAATGCTCACTTCTCCTGCATTCCCTATTGCTTCTGAGTTAACGGAGCTAGAAATCAAACTATTATCCACAGAAATAGTATCCCCCGCATTAATGGTGACAGTTCCTGCATCTCCTTGATTAAAGGTACTACTACTAATTTGCCCTCCATTAGTGAGATTGAGGTTATTGGTATCAATGCTCACTTCTCCTGCATTCCCTATTGCTTCTGAGTTAACGGAGCTAGAAATCAAACTAAGATTTCCATCCACAGAAATAGAATCAGTAGCATTAATGGTGACAGTCCCTGCATTTCCTTCACCAGAGGTACTACTACTAATTTGCCCTCCATTAGTGAGATTTAGGTTAGTGGTGTCAATGTTCACTACCCCTCCATTCCCCTCTGCTCCTGAGTTTACCTGACTGATGATCAGACTATTATTTCCATCCACAGAAATAGTATCACTAGCATTAATGGTGACAGTCCCTGCATCTCCCCGATTAAAGGTACTACTACTAATTTGCCCTCCATTAGTCAGATTCAGATTAGTGGTTTCAATGCTCACTTCTCCTGCATTCCCCTCTGCTCCTGGGTTTACCTGACTGATGATCAGACTATTATCCACAGAAATAGAATCAGTAGCATTAATGATGACAGTCCCTGCATTTCCTTCACCAAAGGTACTACTACTAATAAACCCCCCATTGGTGAGAGTCAGGTTACTGGTATCAATGTTCACTACTCCTGCATTTCCTATTGCTTGAGGCTGAACGGAGCTAAAAATCAAACTATTATCTACAGAAATAGAATCAGTAGCATTAATGGTAACAGTCCCTGCATCAGCTTCACCAGAGGTAAAACTACTAATCACCCCCCCATTGTTGAGAGTCAGATTACTGGTATCAATCCTTAATTCTCCCCCATCAGCTTCACCAGAGGTAAAACTACTAATCACCCCCCCATTGTTGAGAGTCAGATTACTGGTATCAATGGTGATATTTCCTGCATTCCCTCTAGCTCCTGTTTCAACGTTATTGAAAATAAAACTCTGATCAACAGTTATTTCAGTAGCATTAATGGTAATATCACCAGCTTGAACTTCTGCTGAAGTTGAATCTGCTGTTATTCCTGCTCTTATTACACTGCTCCCAAAATCTCCAGCAGAAATACTTACATTGCGACCATTAATCGTGATACTTCCGCCCCCTGTACCCGTAACATCTATATCAGCAGCATTACTAAGGATGATATCTGCTCTAGCTGCATCTTCAGGAAAACTCAAACTACCATCGTCATTTAAAGTAACTGTTCCTGCATTTCTTAAACCACCTAACTCGATTCTGCCACCAGAGGCTGTAGCCTCACCACGTTGAAAGTCAATATTTCCACCTACTAAACTCAGGGTTTTTCCTGGTGTTACTTCTAATCCCACAGCATCACCAGCGTTATTTTCTACAACTGAGCGATTTACTATTGGCTCAGGATTATCCCGAAGATTTAAACCAATAGGAGCATTAATCGTTAATAGGGGTCTTTGTGTGTTAGTCGCGCTAAATTCTCTCCCGTCAGAAAATAAAATACTGTCTGCGGTACTACCATAAAATGAACCACCAATTTGAAGACTAGCATTGTTACCAAAAATAATGCCAGCAGGATTGATTAAAAATAAATTTGCCCCACCATTAGCACGAATCAATCCGTCAATATTGGAGATATTTCCCCCTGTAACCCTAGAAAAGATGTTAACTATATCAGTAGCATTGTTAAAGAAAGCTTCCCTTCCTATAGGTACGGAAAACTCCCCAAAGCTGTGAAATAAATTACCGCCAGCGCGATCGCCATCATCAATTCTGACTCCACTATCAGTGGGAGTTAAAGTGGTGTTAGTACTGCCATCAGTAGTAATTTGGGCGAAGGCTGGCACAATAGATGTAGGGACGAAAAATAAACCGAGAAATGACCAGGATATCAGTTTCATTTTGACAAAGTAGTTAACATAAAGTAGTTAAAATTTGACAGATTATACAATTAAACGGCTTATTTTATCGGTTAAAAACTTATCTTTTACAGCAGCCAACCCAATAAATCACCAAGAAATTTATTTCTTGGCGCTTTACAGAAACGTCCTCTTAAGAGGACTAAAATCTAGTTTTGATAATAAAGAGCTATTCTATTTTTTTAAGTCAGTCAACCTAATTAAACTTAAAATGAACTAGAAACACAATTATTTCTTTTCGCCACACCCTTTCTCCCACAGCCTTTACCCCACACCCTTTTGCCTTTTTACCAAGATTATGATGTCCGCGCAAATCAAGTTCACTTGCTATAGTTGATGACAATTCACTGCATCTTCTGGAGTACGAGTAGCAATATTGTTAGTAGGATAAGCAGTTAGAATTGCTGTTCCATCTTCTCTTACTATGACTCCTCTAGCTGGATATATATCACCCTGTGATGTTTTAATTGGTTGAACTTGAAACCTATTATTCTGAGTTATTTGCTGATTATTTAACTGGGAAAAATTGGGTGTAATTGGTTTGCCATCAACAAGCAATAGTTGACTACTTAAAGGTAAGTTGGGTGCTGGTGGGACTCCTCCCCTACCTTTAAGAATTAACCCAGATTCTCCAGCAGCAGCACAAGCATTTTGTGATACTGATTCTGCTGAAACGACATTACTGGATAATTCGCCAGTGTCTTGAAAATTGTTAATATCAGGAACATTAAACGTTACATTGCCATCCAGACCAAACTCTGAACTAGCATCAACATCGTTAGTCCTGTTTCCTTCAATAGCTCGACGTTCTTCAATCCCTAAAAGAGCTTCTGCGGTGATTTTAATCTCTCCTCCCATTCCTTGATCCGCACTAGCAATAATGTCACTACCATTACCACTGCTAGGAAAAGCGATAATAAACTCAGCATTAATATCGATATTGCCACCAATAGCATCTCCTGTTGCTCGGGCACTAATCAAGCTGTCTTGTTGTAAAGTGAGAGTTTCAGCGATTTGGAGAGTGATATTACCCCTTTCTATACCTGAATTAGTAGTAGCAGTAATTTGCCCATTTTCTAACCTCACAGAACCAGCTTTAATAGTGACATTTCCAGATTCTCCCTGATTAAAATTGCTACTCCTAATTACCGCTCCATCAGTCAGGGAAAGATCATTCGTGTTAATGATTACGAATCCTGCATTCCCTATTGTTTCAGACTGAACGGAACTAAAAATCCCACTAGGAAATCCATCCCTGTTCTCTCCAGAGACAGAAATTAGTTCACTGGCATTAATGGTGACAGTCCCTGCATTCCCTTCACCAAAAGTACTACTGCTAATCTGTCCACCATTGGTGATATTTAGGTTAGTGGTGTCAATGATTACGAATTCTGCATTCCCTATTGCTTCTGGGTTTACCTGACTGGTGATCATACTATCATCTACAGAAATTAGTTCACCAGCAGTAATGGTGACAGTACCTGCATTTCCTTGACCGAAGGTACTACTACTAATAAACCCCCCATTGGTGAGATTTAGGTTAGTAGTTTCAATGGTGACAGTCCCTGCATTTCCTTCAGCAAGAGTATTACTACTAATAAACCCCCCATTGGTGAGACTTAAATTAATAGTTTCAATGGTAACAGCCCCCCCATTTCCTACTGCATCTGGTTGAACCGAACTGCCGAGCGCACTAAGATTTCCATCTATCGAAATAGTATCCCCCCCATTAATGGTGACAGTCCCTGCATTTCCTTCACCAAAAGTGGCAGTACTAATTTGCCCCCCATTGGTGAGACTCAGGTTAGTAGTTTCAATACTAACAGTCCCCCCATTTCCTACTGCATCTGGTTGAACCGAACTGCCGATCACACTAAGATTTCCATCTATCGAAATAGTATTACCCGCATTAATGGTGACAGTCCCTGCATTTCCTTCACCAAAAGTGGCAGTACTAATTTGCCCCCCATTGGTGAGACTTAGGTTAGTAGTTTCAATACTAACAGTCCCCCCATTGCCTACTGCATCTGGTTGAACCGAACTGGCGATCACACTAAGATTTCCATCTATAGGATTTCCATCTATAGAAATAGTATTACCTGCATTAATGGTGACAGTCCCTGCATTTCCTTCACCAAAAGTGGCAGTACTAATTTGCCCCCCATTGGTGAGATTTAGGTTAGTAGTTTCAATGGTGACAGTCCCCCCATTTCCTACTGCATCTGGTTGAACCGAACTGCCGATCAAACTATTATCCACAGAAATAGTATCAACAGCATTAATGGTGACAGTCCCTGCGTTCCCTTGACTGAAGGTAGCACTACCAATTTGTCCCTCATTGGTGAGACTCAGGTTAGTAGTTTCAATGCTTACTTCTCCTGCATTTCCTACTGCATCTGGTTGAACATCACTGCTGATCACACTAAGATTTCCATCTATCGAAATAGTATTACCTGCATTAATGGTGACAGTCCCTGCATTCCCTTGACTGAAGGTATCACTAATAATTTGTCCCCCATTGCTGAGACTCAGGTTAGTAGTTTCAATGCTTACTTCTCCTGCATTTCCTACTGCATCTGGTTGTACTGAACTGGCGATCACACTATCATCCACAGAAATAGTATCCCCCGCATTAATGATGAGAGTCCCCCCATTGCCCTCACCAAAAATATTAGTAGCAATTACCGCCCCATTGATGAGAGTTAAGTTAGTCGTATCTATGCTCACTGCTCCTGTATCACCTACTGCATCTG
Source organism: Xenococcaceae cyanobacterium MO_167.B27 (assembly GCA_030065935.1). GTDB lineage: Bacteria > Cyanobacteriota > Cyanobacteriia > Cyanobacteriales > Xenococcaceae > JASJCP01. Next base: position 2,058 of record JASJCP010000016.1, on the reverse strand, counting down.
GTTGTACCGAACTGGCGATCACACTATCATCCACAGAAATAGTATCCCCCGCATTAATGGTGACAGTCCCTGCGTTGCCCTCACCCAAAGTAATAGTAGCAATTAGCGCCCCATTGATAAGAGTTAAGTTAGTCGTATCTATGCTCACTGCTCCTGCATTTCCTACTGCATTTGAGTTAACGTTATTAAAAATAAAACTCCGATCAACAGTTACATTGTCAGTAGCATTAATGGTAATATCACCAGCTTGCGCTTCTGCTGAAGTTGAATTTGCTGTTATCCCTGCTCTTATCTGACTGAAACCAAAATCTCCACCAGAAAGACTTACATTGCGACCATTAATCGTGATACTTCCGCCACCTATACCTCTAACGTCTATATCAGCAGCATTACTAAGGATGATATCTGCTCTTGCTACATCTAATGGAAAACTCAAACTATCATCATTATTTAAAGTAACTGTTCCTGCACCAGATAAACCACCTAACTCGATTCTGCCTCCTGGTGCAGTAGCTTCACCAGCTTCAAAGCTAACATTCCCACCTACTAAACCCAGGGTTTTTCCTGGTGCTACTTCTAAACCTGCAAAATCACCCGCGCTATTTTGTGCAAAGGAGTTATTTTCTATTGGCTCAGGATTATCCCGAAGATTTAAACCAATAGGAGCATTAATCGTTAATAGGGGTCTTTGTGTGTTAGTCGCACTAAATTCTACACCATCAGGAAATAAAATACTGTCTGCGGTACTGCCATAAAATGAACCACCAATTTGCAGGCTAGCATTGTTACCAAAAATAATGCCAGCAGAATTGATTAAAAATAAATTTGCCCCACCATTAGCACGAATCAATCCATCAATATTGGAGATATTTCCCCCTGTAACGCGAGAAAAGAGGTTAACTATATCTAGGGCGTTGTTAAAGAAGGCTTCACTACCTGTAGGTACAGAAAACTCCCCAAAACTGTGAAATAAATTCCCGCCAGCCCTTTCTCCATCATCAATTCTTACCCCGTTATCTGTAGTAGTTAAAGTAGTGTTGGTACTGCCATCAGTAGTGATTTGGGCGAAGGCTGGAACAATAGATGTAGGGACGAAAAATAAACTGAGAAATGACCAGGATATCAGTTTCATTTTGACAAAGTACTTAAATTTTGACTGATTATACAATTTAAAGGTTTATTTGATCAGTTAAAAACTTATCTTTTCGGCTTCTCCCAATTTTTTGACTAATGAGATCGGTAAAATTTCCCAACCCCATACTAGTTAATATATGACAAACATACTCTACAAGATCGGCAGTAATACAGAAAAGTTTTCTGTTTGATTAAGTTGTTCAGATTGTTGTTTCTATTTGGGATTCCTTAGTTAAAAAGCTTCAAAAGCACCACCTTGATCGAGAAAAGCTGCTGACAAATCGGGATTACTATTAATTGCTTCTGTCTCTCCTGGTCCTGCAAACAGAAAAGTATTATTTGTTCGATTTTGGAAACGGTTAAAGGGTGTTCCCATACCAGCACCAACGCCAAAGAGATAAAATTCGGGAATGTCGGTAGTACCATCACTATCAAATCCTTGTCGTTCCCACCTATCTCTTTGATCTGAGTCTGGAGCAAATATAGCATCATATTCTCCTTGTCCAGCAAACAGAAAAGTGCCGGGATTATCCAGACTTGAGAGACGGTAGAAAGCCTCCAAACCTTCTCCTGGTTCAGTACTAGCAGTAAAAGCAGGATTGATGCTACCGTCGGGGTTAACTCCATCTAGTTCAAAAGTTTGATTCAAATCGGGGTTAGCTAAGATATCATCTCTTTCTCTTTCACCCACAAAAATATAAGTCCCTGTATCAAAAGTAGTATTCCGAAAACGGAATAGTTCTATAGTATTATTTTGATTTGCTCCTTGTCCATCAGATTCAACAGTGACAGTAAAAGTATCATCAACAGTTTCTCCGTTAGCAGTAGCGCGAAGGATAATTTCTGCTGTTCCTGATTGATTCTCTGCAAAATCGAGAGTAAGACTGTTGTTTTCAATAGTAGTAGCAACTAATCCCTCATTAC
>JASJCP010000120.1 GCA_030065935.1 Xenococcaceae cyanobacterium MO_167.B27 | reverse complement strand
CCCCAACTCAAAGAATACATCGAAGAACACCACCGCACCGATCGCTGGCATACTCGCCCCCATCTGTTCCCAGGCAGACACGGTAGAAACCACATCCGTAAAGTTAGTGCGGATGCCATTTTACGCTCCGCTTGTAAGAAACTGGAAATTGAGGGCGTAAGCACCCACAGCTTCCGTCGTACTGCTTTAACCCGTATGAGCGATGCTGGTGTCCCTCTTAGACATATTCAAGCTATCTCAGGACATAAAACCTTATCGGCTCTGGAACGCTATCTAGGGGTCACTGAACAGCAAAAAGAAAGTGCGATCGCTACTTGGGATTTTTAACTACAAAAAAATTGATGAATGGGAATTGCTCAAGCCGTTAATTCCCATTCATCGATATCCACACTGGCAAAATTCCTAACTTTACAGCAAGCACCATCTTCGTGGTGAAATGAACCCCCACAGGCAAATTCCTCTCTCTCAAAACAAATTTGACAGACTACTAATCACGCCCTAATGTCGGTATCAGAATTTTCTGGTTATCAACCTCAACTTGATCAACATCAACTAAAGAGTTTGACAAAGGATATCCTTTTTCAAAGTCTCTCAGATTTGACAAAGTTGTCTCGGCAATGTTACTGAGAGCATTGTCAGTCAAGAAAGCTTGATGACTGGTAATCAGTACGTTAGGAAATGTTAAGAGTCTTTCCAACAAATCATCCTCAATGATTTTATTCGACCAATCCTCAAAGAAAAAACTCTCCTCTTGCTCGTAGACATCGAGACCCAGATAGCCAATTTTCTTACTCTTAAGCCCACTAATTACGGCTTTAGTGTCAATTACTCCTCCTCGGCTGGTATTAATCAGCATCACGCCTGGCTTCATATAATTGATAAGTTCTTCGTTAATCAGGTAACGGGTATTTTGAGTTAAAGGGCAGTGAAGCGAAATGATGTCAGATTCGGCAGCAAGTGAGACCAAATCGACATATTTTACTCCTTGAGCTTCCAAATCTTGGTTTTGATGCAAGTCATAACCTAAAATTTTGCATCCAAATCCTTTGATTAACATCTGCGATACAAGAGAGCCAATTTTACCAGTCCCAATAATTCCCACACTCTTACCATAGAGGTCAAATCCTACAAGACCGTCTAGGGAAAAATTACCATCTCGCACTCGGTTGTAAGCACGATAAATTTTTCGGTTTAGGGATAGAATCAAAGCGATTGTATGTTCGGCGACGGCATATGGCGAATACTCAGGAACACGCACAATGGTTAACCCCAACTCCTTCGCAACTTTTAAATCTACATTGTTAAAACCAGTGCAGCGTAGTGCAATGAGCTGAGTTCCCCCAGTGGCAAGCTTACAAAGGGTTTCTTTATCCACTTGGTCATTAACAAATACACACACTGATTTAAATCCTGATGCTAAAACTGCCGTGCGATGATTCAGATGCATATCCAAAAAATGCAAATCATGACCATAATTTAAATTAACTTCTTCTAAGAACTTTCGCTCGTAGGGTTTTGTACTAAATACTGCTGCTCTCATGATTTTATTTTGGTAATTTATCATTTAATATATCTTAATTTATTTCTACATATTTCTCAGTATATGTAACTACAAATTTTTAATTTTCTACATGACAAAAGCTAAAATTGTGAAACTGAATGTGTATTTTATATGTAGTTAAACATATAAGCATAAAGAATAAAGCTACTTTTAGTGCTATTGAATCGAGTTTTACAAGAATAAAAAAAAACCAAGTAATTTCCCTGTCCAACACTTACAAGTATCAGTTTCTAATAGTTTTATATTATAGGTTCGCTAGAACCTCTTTTCTTTTCTATTTAGTTTGTAAGAGATATTTCTATTTCTTGGAAAAAACATCGGTGTTTGTAATACTAGCCATATATTTCTTAATAATATCAATATGACTTACAGGTTCATTTTAGATCATATTTAATACTTAATTTTAGGGGTGTTGAGCGTTAGAACCAGTGAGAGACCGTAGCGACCATCGGGAGGTAGGTCGGGTCACTCACTGGTAACTATAGTTATTCGCTAAATAGATTACAATATTTAAATAATTTATTATTAAGCGATCGCTACGGTACTTAAACAATTTTAGAAGTCAAAATGAGATAAAATACTTTTGCTGATTGAGTTTAACATTATCCTAAATAGCGATCTCCCTTGATGAAAGAAACAACTCCCGCAGCTATGGGGACCTGTTTTGATAGATGGTGTAAAAAGTTTGATGATTTACTGAGAACTAAAGCACAAAAAAGGGGATTCAGACATTATTTAGGCTGAAGATATTGACTACTTAATCACAAATGTTGAAGGGGAAATAGTAACGGAGCAATGGATAGTTGAAACTTATTCAGAAAAAAATTGGGTAACAAATGACTTGAAAAATTAGGGTGGTCTTCAGTAGCCGATAACTTAATAACTCTGATCATTCAATTAATTTAAAAGACCACCCTAATTTTTTTTTGTCTCCTTCTGTAGAAGTTTTCTATCGAGAAGCTAAGGTATGATTAGGATTAAGTGAATATCAAGTCCGAGAAAAAAAGAGTTTAGAAAGACATTTTATTCTGGTCTTTTGTGCCTATACTTTTATTCTTTGGCATAAGCTGACGGTCAGGTTAAGAAGGCGTTGGGGGAACAAACCGATTCGTACATTTCCTGAAGCTAAGACAGTCTTTTCGTACAGCTATATCTTATCGTTTTGTCCAATGGCTCAACGAAAATCAGCACGTATTTGCAGCTTACAAAGCCAGTTGTGGCTTTATTTGGGATCAATTTTTGTTTAAGTACCGTTAACAGTAAGTAAGTCAATCATTATAGCTATACAAATTTAGGTTATGACATAGTATGTGTAGGGGTAATTCATGAATTACCCCTACTGTGTTAAATATGATGTCTTAACCGATGCAAGCTAGCAACAGTAAAATTGTTTATAAGTACCAAGCACAAAAATATTTAAACAGATTTCATATTAGGTGGTTTTATATCCCTCAAATTAGCCATTGCGCCAGAATAGACTTTACCCTGTTTAGCATCAAGAGTTAGAATTGCTCCTTCACGGATAATTTCTGTTGCATCTTTAAATCCGACAATTACGGGAATACCTAGACGCAAACCTAAAACCGCAGCATGACTTGTGAGACTATCTTCTTCGGTTATAATCCCTGATGCTTGCCGAATCACGTCAATAAAATCGACATTGGTAGAAGGTGCAACTAAGATTTCTCCTGGGCTAAAATCATTAATCTGTCTGGGATGATTAGCAACTCTAGCTCTACCACTAACCGCACCCTGTCCAATTCCTTTTCCTTCACCCAATTCTGCTCTAACCAATTCTACTTTGATTAAATCCGTAGAACCAGCTACACCTTGTAAAGTACCTGCGGTCATAACTACTAAGTCTCCAGCAGTTAACCAGTTTTTTTCTTGCGCTACATTAATAGCTGCTTGGAAGGTTTGATTAGTAGAAGGTAAATCAAGTACTAACAATGGCTTTACACCCCAGACTAATTGCAATCTGCGAGAGACATGAACATGAGGTGTAATAGCTAAAATTGGGGTTTGGGGGCGAAACTTGGAGACATTGCGCGCTGTTGAACCAGTTTTAGTCAAAGTCATGATAGCAGAGGCGTGTAACTGCTCTGCAATTTGACCTACAGCAGCCGAAATTGCATTGGGTATTGACCATTGACCCCCAGATCCTGGTGAAATACGATGTTGTTCCTGTTCGATGCGTTGAGCAATTTTCGCCATAGTTTTAACTGCTTCAACTGGGTACTTACCTACTGCGGTTTCGTTAGATAACATTACCGCATCTGTACCATCGAGAATAGCATTGGCTACATCAGAAACTTCTGCACGAGTGGGACGAGGATTGTTTAGCATACTGTCTAACATTTGGGTTGCAGTAATGACAGGGATACCCAATTTGTTAGCAGTAGCGATCAGGCGTTTTTGTAGAATGGGTACATCTTCCGCTGGTAATTCTACCCCCAAGTCACCTCTAGCAACCATTACTCCATCACAAAGAGAAAGAACCGCATCCATTTGTTCAATGGCTTCATGTTTCTCAATTTTGGCAATAACAGGAATAGATTTTCCTGCGCTAGCAATCAAGTCTTTGATTTCGATAATATCTTCAGGGTTACGGACGAAACTTAGTGCAACCCAATCTACTCCTTGATCTAAGCCAAAGATCAAGTCTTCTTTGTCTTTTTCGGTTAAGGCGTTGATGGAAAGACATACCCCAGGAAAGTTAACCCCTTTATTACTGGATAAGTCTCCCCCTACTACTACACGACAATGCAGGTTTTTATGTTGAGTATCTATTTTCTCTACCTGCATCTCTACTTTTCCATCATCTAACAGAATAGTAGCGTTTTCAGGTACTTCTTCAGTTAAACGCTTGTAACTAACATAACTGATTTCGCGATCGCATTCTACTTGACGACTGGTCAATATGAAAGGATCGCCATTGTTCAAAGATATTTTTCCACAAGCAAATTTTCCCAAGCGAATTTTGGGTCCTTGTAAATCCTGTAATATTCCTACAGGTTGATTCAGTTCAAAAGCTGTTTGACGGATGAGGCGGATAGCTTTTTGATGGTCTTGTTGTGTACCGTGGGAGAAGTTGAGTCTTAGAGTAGTTGCACCTGCTTTGATCAGTTGACGTAATACATCAGGCTTTAGAGTCGCAGGGCCTACTGTAGCAACAATTTTTGTCCGACGCGGGGATTTTGGCGAGCGCATTATTTTACCAACTTAGATATCAACAGCTAGAATATCTCGATCGAGACCATAGCAATGCACAATTATACTGCAAGTTATGCTTTTACCATCCCGACTTTTTTATTGCTTTAATAGTTACTATGGGGATGAAGAGACTCGAACTCTAAAATAACCTCTACACTAACAAACTTAGATTAGACCTCTTGCAAAAATAAATATAAAATCAAAACTTATATCTATTGCCTCGGGAGGAGACTTAATATATCTAGGTATTGAACTCAAAATAGATCGATTTTGTAATAAAGTCTCCTTCGGTGCCCTATTGCCTATTCCCTTGTCTTCACCAGGGTTTATGAAACTTATGCAAGAGGTCTATTGACCGAAGTCCCTAATAGATATACATTTACGCCAGTTTAGGGACAAAATGGGGACAGAATAGAAAGGTTATCAATCCGAAATCAACTGGTCTAAAACAAGAAAATAAAGCTCATTCTGGTGTGGGTGATGTATTAGATGGAGTTAGGAAGCTAGCTTGAATGGGTAGTATATTATTGTGAGGGTTTAGTATCTTACAAAAAATTCTCCTATATAATATTTGCCCATAATTCAATTTATATTAATAATATGTCTGATAATTATTCCGATTCTTCTCAGCCTCAGCCTAAAAAAACCGTAGAAGAATCAAGTTTAAATTCTCCCCAAGGAAGAGAAACTGTAGTCGAACCAGACTTTTTTCAGCCTCAGCCTCAAAAAATCGTAGAAGAATTAAGTTTAAATTCTCCTCAAGGAAGAGAAACTGTAGTCGAACCGAATCTCAAGGAATCTTCTCGAACTCCTTATGTTAGAAAGGATGGCTTAGAAGGAAAAACTGTTGGAGATAATAATCGCTATTTGCTACAAACTTTGCTAGGACAAGGAGGAATGAGTAAAGTCTATCGAGCGCTAGATACTAAATTTGAAGACCGTGTAGTAGCTGTTAAATTAATGACTAATTATTCTTCTGCTAGTAGTCAACATCTAATTAAAAGATTCATGGCAGAAATAAAAGCTATTTCTCGTCTCAAACATCCTAATATTATACAAATTCTTGATTTTGGTATTACTCCTAATCAAGCTCCTTTTACTGGTTCTCCATTTTATGTAATGGAATTTTTTTCTGGTAATACTTTACAGAATTTATTAACTAAAAATAAAAGCCTACCTATAAAAGATATAATAAATATTATTCGTCAAGTTTGTGCAGGTCTAAAAGAAGCTCATAAAAAAGGAATTGTTCACCGAGATTTAAAGCCTGACAATATCTTTTTAGTTGCTGGTGGGGCTTTTGGGGAAGTTATCAAAATTCTTGATTTTGGCATTGCTAAAAATATTAGTTCCGACGAGCAAAAAGATTATACTCAGTTGACTCAAGAAGGTTCTTTTATCGGGACCTATCGCTATGCTTCCCCTGAGCAATGTCGGGGATTACGAAATATAGACCAGCGAACGGATATTTATAGTTTAGGAGTGATTTTGTATGAGGCAATATGTGGCAATAATCCTTATAATTTAGATGATGATTTTAGTACTACTCAAGCAGATTGGATTGCTTGCCATATTAGAGTACCTGCTAAACCGTTAAGAGAACAAGCAGGGTTTGAAAATATTGATAAAAATCTCGAAAATATTGTGATGAAGTGTTTAGCCAAAAAACCTCAAGATAGATTTTCGGATCTAAAAGAATTACAAAATGCCCTAGTTAATATTTTGCCAAATCTTGCAACAGTTGAGAATAAGGTTGTTACCAATAAGACAAATGTTAATGATGTACAACAGAATAATCAATTATCACCACAAGCACCCCCACAACAAAATCCAAAATCTACTGTAGTAGAACCTCCACCAAAAAAGCAATCTAAGGTTAATCAAAAACAAAAGAAAAAAACATCTTTAGGAGGAGTAGCTGCTATAATTGCTATTGTATTAGGAGCATTAGGAACGGGAGGCTATTTATTTTCTAAGTCCTCTCAAAAGATAGCTAAAGATAATTCAAATATTATAGAAGAAACTCCTAGTACTAATATTAGTAGTATCAGGAAAAATACTGATAATCAAAATCTCGATTCTTTATTAGAAACTTTAGAGAATCAATATAATCAAGGCTACTATCAAGATTGTTATCAATTAGCTATAGATAATCCTGATAAAAATAATATTTTAATACAAAACTGGCTCAGTAAATGTGGTTTAGCAGCAGCAAAAGCTAAAGCAGAAAATAATAGTTATACAGGAGCGATCGCCATTGTTCAAAAAATACCCAATACTGTCAACAATTATCAAGAAATACAAGAAAACATTAATATTTGGTCGGAAAAAATTTTAGATTACGCTACTACAGTTTATAAAAAACAAGGCAGAGAAGAAGCAATTAAAATTACTAAATTGATTCCTAATAATTCTGATATTAAGGCAACAATTCCTAAGTTGCTTGAAACATGGAAACAAGAAGAATTAACACATCAAGCTATTATTAACAATGCCCAAAATTTTTTGAACAAAGGTCAATGGTATAGTGCAAAAAAAGAAGCAGAAAAAATACCAACTGGTTTTTTTTTATGGCAAGAAAAGGCTAAACCAATTTTAGATAAAGCTAATAAACAAATTAATGCGATCGCAGCAGAACAACGTCGCAAGCAACAAGAACTTCAAAGACAAAGAGAACTTCAAAGACAAAGAGAACTTCAAAGACAAAGAGAACTTCAAAGACAACAAGAACTTCAAAAACAACGAGAACTTCAAAGGCAACGAGAACTTCAAAGGCAACAAGAAAAAACCACTATTGAATGTGATGGAATTGGCAATTGTCAATAATTGATACTAATTCCAAGTATCTAATAATACGGTTAATTGTTTATTGTTAGTGGTTAGTAGTTAGGGGTTTATTTTTCCATTATTACTAATACTAATTCTCCGGTAATAGCTAGATAAATAGAAAGTTATTTATGATGAAGAAAAAACTTTCAAGCCCTTATTTTCTCTATTGCCTTTCCCTCTACTAAGTCCACTGGTAATGGGTGAGAAATAGTATAATTACTCATTACAACCAATTACCCACCAACACAAATGGAGACCAATAAAAGGGGTGTTGAAACTCTCCTTCTTGTAAAGCCTTAATTTGGGACTGTCTTAAAATTTCTGCTCTACTAGCATTAGAAGTATCCAGTTCGTTATAGAGTAAATTCATAAAGTTAGCAGTACCTTTATCACTAACTTTCCATAGGGTTCCGATGGTACTTCTCGCTCCCGAACGAATTGCTACCCCTGCTAAACCCAGTGCTGCTAGATCATCTCCTTCTGCGGTCTGACAAGCACTAAAAATCAACATCTCAATAGGACTTCCGCTTTCTTCAGTACGATTTCGCAGTAGTTCAGTTAATTGATTAGCATTAATTTTCTGATCGTAGGTAATAATAAAAGTCTCTTCTGGCGTAGAACCAAATTCACCGTGGGTAGCTAAGTGGACAATAGGAGAAGAAAACTCACGAATTTGTCGATTAAAGTTCTCGTTGGTAAAACTTGCATCTTGTAAAACGTTACTATCAGGAAGTTTAGCTTCAATAGTAGCTACTTCTTCTTCAACACTAGGAAGAGGATCGTAACCAGCTACCCCTTCAGTCAATGCTCCGACAAGAGCTTTTAACGAGCGACCAGCAAAAGGACGGGGTTCTACCAATTGTAAACCAGGAGTAAGTGCGATCGCATATTTTTCGATTAAGTACTGTTCTCCATCATGAAGCACTCCCATCGGAATGTTTCTGAGTTTTCCGTCCAGGATAAAAGTTAAAGTAGCAATTTCAGTTTGAGGAAGGTCAGCTTCTAAAGCTTCAAATAGCCAACTATAAATTTTTTGAGAATATTGCAAATAGTCTGTGGAATTAGGACTGGTTATGGTAGCAGTGAGATTATTAATCGTGCTTTCCAAAGTATCTTTGTCAATGTTGGTTGAATAGTGGCGTAAAGACTCATCCCCAGGAACACTGACAATAATCTCTAGAGTATTATCCAGAATAATAGGATAAATTACCGCAGCCTGTCGATCAATTTCTTCGATTTTTGCTGACTTGACTACATCACAATCAACCCGAAAGAAATTAACTAATTCTGCTACTTGCAAAGATTCAATCACCTCACGAGCTTCTATGATATTATTCTGGTCAGAGTTTGTTGATCTACGAGTTGCTATAATACCTGTCTGAGAGGGAAAAGAATTTAATAACAAACTTACTAAGCCACGATACACAGGCTCGACTTCTCTACGAAAAGAAAATCTTGCTTCAGGGTTAACTACAGCTAAACCACTACGAATAGTTTGCAAAGTATTATAAGCTTCCCGATAAGATTTAAGGGCTTGTTCTGGCTGGTTTTCTTCCTGAAAAATCCGACCTAATTGCCATTGCCATTGATAAGTAATATCTGGCGCATCAATCGCTTTAGATAAGAGTAAGGCTTGCTCAGTAGTCTTAGCTGCTTCTTTCAATTGTTTTTGAGCTTCGTAAAGTTTTCCTAAAGTACCAAAAGCTTGTGATTCTGCTCTAATATCTCCTATATTACGAGCTTTACTAATTGAATCTGCTAGTAATGCCACAATTTCTTGATTATTATTCGTATTTAAAGTTATATCATTGCTAATACTGGCAATTTGATGGGATTGGGAACTAGCAAAATTATTTCCTTGTGCTTGTAAGTCAAACAAACTTCGAGCAAAATTAATTTGTGCATAAATGGCTTCTCGACTCACAGGAAGACTCTTAAGGCTATTTCGGATTAGAGCTTCGGTTTCTTGAAGCAAAATAGAATATTCATTGGAGTTTTGTATTTTACCTGTAATAACACCAATTTCAAAAGCTCCTTGAGTGCTGTCTTCTAAGAGTAAAGTGAATAGATTGACTAGAGCTTTTATTTTTAAAGTAGTAGCAACAGCAGTATCCGCAGCTTCTTGATAATAGTTAACTGCATCTAAAATTGCATCTTCGGTGCTAGTTTCATCAGTACGAATAAAATCTGCTAATGCTATTAGAGCAAAAGTAGTTTCTCTAGAAAGTCCTGAATCACGGGCAATTGCTAAACTATCTTGAAAGTTTTGTTGGGCAATTTCTTTTTTGCCTAAAAATTCAGCAACTTCTCCTGTTTGCAACAATAAGTTAGCTTTTAGGGCAGGATCGGGACTAGGGAGAGATTCTAAGATAGTTTTTATACAATTAGAATTGGGTTCTGGGGGACAAATAAGTATTTGCTCTGCTTGCTGAACTTCTCCTTTTAGTTGTAATACTCTGGCTCGGTTTAACTCACTACGAATTAATCCTAATGGGTCTTTTCCCTGCTGATAATACTTAGAAGCAGATTCTAAAGCAACTAAGGCTTCTTCTAGTTTGCCTTGTTCCATCAGGAGACTGGCTTGATTATTTAGTACTTGTCCTCGTAACAAATTTATCCGAGGAAGTTCGCCACTATTCATGGCTAAGGATGTGCTACTATTACCTGCTTCATAAGCATCTTGCCACTTTCCTAGCTTTTGATAAGCCAGAGCTAAATTACTTAAAGCTTTAGCTTGATTGATCACATCAGAGTTACTTTCCGCTATTGCTGCTGCTTTTTGCCAGGTTCTAGCAGCAAAATCAAATTGTCCGTCAAGATAATACTTCTGACCTTGTTTTAACAATTGCCAAGATAAGTTTTGAGTTGGTGCTAATTCTGTATTAAGGGGGGGTTCCGCTTTAGTTTCAGGATTGAAACAGATAAATATTGTTCCTAAAGCTAACAAGGATAAAGTTAAACGAGAATAATTAATCATTATTTAGATGTAATTAGTGGTTAGTGGTTAATAGTTAGTAGTTAGTTTTTACAGATAAGACTAAAAAGGACGATTTGTAATACGAAAGAGGAAGCCATCTTCTTGTAAAGAATCCCCTCGATTGTCAACATCAGTAAGAGCAGCACCATATTCAAATCTAGCACTAAAGCGATCGCTGATATTCCAGATCAAACCAACTCCTACAGAAGCCAAGTTATTAGGATCAGGATCGGTATCAATACCACCATTCCAAGCCACACCATAGTCAAAGAAAGGTGCAAGTTGAATCACGCTATCCCAAGAGCGAATGCGAATTATAGGTATCTGAATTTCTGCTGAAGCTATAACACCATTATCTGTTAGTAGTAAACCTTGGCGATAACCCCGCACACTATTTGCTCCACCAATCCCTATTTGTTCTATGGGAAGCAAAGAACTATCCGCCAATTGAGTATTAATATTAAACAGAAATATAGTATCACGAGCTAATTGGCGAGCGAATTGAGCTTGACCTTGCCAACTAAAAAAAGTCCCATCAGGGATATTTTCGTCATCATTGATCGTCGCACCAAATAAATCTAGACCTAAATTTAATTGCGATCGCAATCCCATTACTTGACTCTGTCCTCGCCTCAGCCATTCTTGATAAAATCGCAATGCTGTAACATGAGTTTTGCCATCATCCTCTGCACCATTAGAAAAAGCAAACCCATCTCCACCTAACTTAGTTTGACTAAACTGGCGATCCAAAATTAAACCTAAAGCAAACTCCTGTTGGGGAGAACGGACTAGAGGTTGACGAAAATTTAAGCCAAAAATTCGATACTCTGATTGAATGTCCAACTCGTTAGCTGGCTCTTCAACTACATCATTCCAACTATTACTAAAATCAAAGCTAATAGTCCCATTGTTCCTATTGAGAGGAATCCCATAGTTAAAACTAATTTCGTCGCTACCTTTAGTATTAAAATATCCTAACCGTACCCTATCTCCTTGTCCCAAAAGACTACCATCAGAAATTTGTACACCGCGACGAAAACTACCCACACTGGGAGAGCGATCATTATCTAACTTAGTCACTAAACTAAAAGTATTGGCGGGATTAACCTCCACATCTAAAATACTATTCCCCAACTGTGAACCAGAACGCAACTGAGTCGAGAGAGAATTTACCAAAGGATCGAGTTGTAATAACTGTAAACTAGCGACTAAGTTATTGACATTTAGGGGTTTCCCTTTTTTCCCTTGGATACGTTTTTTAATATAGTCAGGATGAACCCCATCAACTCCAGTCAGATTAACCTCTTCTAATTTTCCCTCTACAATCTCGATAGTAACCACCCCGTCATCAAAAGTTTCATTGGCGGGAATATAAGCTCCAGAAGTAATGTAACCTTGCTTGTTATACTCTTGAGTAATCTTTGAAGTTACTGCCAATAATTCTGCAATAGTAACTGGTGTTCCCGTTACATCCTTGGTAAAAGCTTGTAAATCTTCGGGACTAAAAACCGTACTGTTCCCGAAAATAAATTCATCTACCACAATAGTTTCAGGAATATTGCTACCAGGAGTCGGTTGTACCTGCCCATTAGAATTAGGAACATTCAAATAATCTTCTAGAGGTGGTAGCAAAGGCTGTTGCTCTCGACTCAAAGACTTGAATGGTAAAACATCCTGATTCGGAATATCAGGAACTGATACATTATTATTTTCTTGGGCTTTACTAGGAAAACTTAGCCCTAAAAACAAACCTAAAGTCATTATTAAAGAAAATTGACCTTTTCCTAACCTACTAATACCAGATTGCACCAGAAATTGATTTTTCATGATTGCAGAAATAAATAAATATGATGTAAATAAATTTTTTCATGACGTAGGGTCGGCAATGCCCACCCTACCTATATTGCTGCCCTACTTATCTACGGAAGCAGCAAAACAATTCTGGGGAAACTTCCAAGTAGTAGTATAAGCAGCAACTTCTGCTTGTAGATTCGACTTCGCAAAAGAGAATGAAGGTGTAATAGTTTGAGTTTGATCGCTATTTTCTTCTATTTCAGGCTCAAAAGTACCGAAATCAGGCAAAATACCAGGAATTGATAGGAATTTATCCAGGTTTGGTGGTAAGCCACCCTGTCCGACCATGGTGAAGCTGCTAACATTGTCCCCACTAGATATAGCACATCGGCGGTCTATCAGAGAAGAAACATCTACTACTTCTTGAGAGAGTTGAGGAACGAGTTGATTATCAATTTCAGGGCTATTAATAGTGACATTATTCCCAGTAATATCGTTAAGAGGAGTATCTTGTTCTCTTTCTCTCAAACCCACAACCAAGCCATCATCAAGAATTGCTATATCTGCATCACCACCAGTAAAATCACCACCAGTAAATGTAGTAATAACATCACTATTGTCAGAAGCAATGACAAAGCGAGCATTAATAAATATCTTTCCTCCTTCACTTCCCTCAGTGCGAATATCACTATCGTTTGAGAGAATAACAGTTTTTTCAGGGAGTGAAAACAAATTATCTTCTTGTAGTTCTCTTTCCCCTTGTAGTCTTACAATAATATTTCCTGCTGTAATCCTATTATTGTCGTTAAATGTTGTACCTTTAGGAATACCTGCACTTATGTTGGAATTGTTATCCTGACTTAGTGCCAACGTAGAGATAAAAATATTACCACCAGTTCTTGTTTCCTGACCGATATTACTTACATCAGTATTAGCAGAGATTGTTGCTCCATCTGTCATTATTACTCGATCTATTGGTTCTACTGGTTCAGAAAAGTTATTAATCTCATTATTAATATCACTCAATGAGCTACCAGCATCAATTTCTCTAATGGTTTCTCTTAAATCATCATTGATATCTTTGGCAATGATGATAGTTCCACCTGTTCCTGTTCCACTAGCATTCGCCACAATCCCAGTTGTTTCATTTCGATTACCTGTTCCGGTGATAATTAAATTACCTTTATCGGGATTATCAACAGTTTCATCATCAACAATTTCAAGGAATATACTTCCTCCAATTCCTGTACTTGTAGTACGAGATTGGATAGTACCCCGATTTTTAATAGTCAAGTTGTTAGTAGTGATGTTAATTTCACCACCATTACCAGCACCTTCAGTATTTGCAGAGATTGACCCACCGTTAATAATATCTACATTGGATGTAGGTTCTCCTAATTGATTACTAATAGAAATTTCACCACCCTGTCCATCTATCGTATTAGTGGAAATTTCACTACCCGCTCCTAAAGTTAAATTGTTATCTATACCCAAGAAAATATCACCTGCATCACCTAAACCTGTTGAATTAGACTGAATGCTACCATTATCAATATTTAAGTTATTGGCAGTAATAGAAATTTCACCACCCTGTCCATCTATCGTATTAGTGGAAATTTCACTACTATCTACTGTCAGATTAGTAATGCCTGTCAGAGTTATATTTGATTGTGTATCATCATCAATGTTTTCAGCAGAAATTAGAGAACTGTCAGTAAGATTTACTTCTTGAGCATCGAGGGCAACACTTCCTGCTTGTCCTCCATTCTCATTTGCTGCTGCTGTAATTGTTCCCTGGTCTAAAGTAACTGATTGGACTGGGGTTTGACCTTCTGTTTGATTGATTAAAACACTTCCTGCTTCTCCTGTTTCTGTAGAAGTAGAAATACTACTTTGAGTGATATTAAGACTGGTGACATTATTTAATTCAATGTTATCTCCAACACCCCCTTCACCACCTGTATTAACACCTTCAGTGGCAGCACTAATCTCGGAGTTATTTTCTAAACTAATAGCTTGAGCATTGAGGTCAACACTTCCCGCATTGCCTCCTGCTGCTGTGGCTGCTGCTTCGATTGTTCCGTTATTAAGATTGGCTGAGGCTGCTGCATCTTCATTTTGATTAATCAACACATCTCCTGCTCGACCACTTCCTGTAGAGGTAGTAATGCTACCTCCACCAGATACTTCTAAACTAAATTCAGCATCGGGCAAGTTATTTTGATTGCTTTCTAAGCCTCTAATTGTTACTGTTCCTGGAAATGTTCCTGACTGGTTACGAGTGGAAATTGTGGCATCTTGACCATGTACTATTACTTGTCTGGCATTAATATCTATATTGTTAGCATTTCCTGTTCCTGTGGCTTCGGAAGTAATACTACTGTTTTCATCTGTTACTTCTACTTTCTGTGCAGCACCATTATTGTTGGCAATAGTAATTTCTCCTGCATTACCATTTTCCGTTGAGGTGGTTATTTCTCCTCCAGCTTGTACTGTTAAGTTAGCTGTATTAATTGCCACATCCCCTGCATTCCCATTCCCGATTCCCTCACCAGGAACTTCTGCTCTAGCTGCTATTGTGCCATTAGTTAAGGTAACTGATTGGGCTGCGCTTTCTCCTTGATTAATCAAAACATTGCCTGCTTCTCCTGTCTCTGTAGATGCAGTAATTTCTCCTCCACTAGTTATCTCAAGAGTCTGAATTCCCTTTAATTCCAGGTTATTTACAGTACTATCATCAACATTGTCAGCAGATATTTGGCTACTTTCTCTAATAGTTAAATCTTCAGCAGTAATGGTAATACTTCCCGCATTTCCTCCTGCTGCTGTGGCTTCAGCCAAGATACCGCCTCTAGTTTCTTCAAATTCTTCTGGAGTCCCTGGATTTCTGGTGAAAGTCCCTTGACCATCTATAGTGACACTTTCACTAGCATTCCCAGCACCTTGAGTCCCATTAACCGTGACATCTCCCGCAAATCCAGATTCTGTAGAGGTTGTTATTTCACTATTTTCTACTGTGAGATTATTCACATTGAGATCAATATTTCTATTAATCCCCTCTCTAGTATCATCAACGTTACGGGCAGATAGTTGGGTATTGTTGGTTAAGCTTAAATCTTCAGCAGTAATGGTGATACTTCCTGCACCTCCTCCTTCTTCTATAGCTTCGGTAAAGATACCGCCTCTGGTTACTGGAGTATTGTCACCCTCTTGTCTGGTAAAAGTACCTTGACCATCTATGGTTATATTTTCACTAGGATTACCCGTACCTTGAGTTCCATTAACCGTGACATTTCCCGCAATTCCTGTTCTGGTAGAGGCGGTTATTTCACTATTGGCTACTGTGAGATTATCAACATTGAGATCGATATTTTTTAAATTTACTCCTTCATTAGCTGTTTGATCGTCAATGTTACGAGCAGATAGTTGAGTATTGTTGCTCAAATTTAAACTATTAGCGGTAATAGAGATACTTCCTGCACCTCCCCCTTCTCCTATAGCTTCAGCAAAGATACCACCTCTAGTTGCGGGAGTATCATCATCTGTTTGTCTAGTAAAAGTACCTTGACCATCTATAGTTACACTTTCACTCGCATTACCCGCACCTTGAGTTCCATTGACAGTGACATTTCCCGCAATTCCTGTTCTGGTAGAGGCGGTTATTTCACTATTGGCTACTGTGAGATTATTCACATTAAGAGCAATATCTCTATTAATCCCCTCTCTAGTATCATTAACGTTACGGGCAGATATTTGGGTATTGTTGCTCAAATTTAAACTATTACCGGTAATGGAGATACTTCCTGCACCTCCATCTTCTCCTATAGCTTGAGAAGATACTCTGGCATTATCTAGTGTAATATTCGCTAGTTGTTCATTTGTGGCATTTAAGGTAATAGTTCCTGCATTACCAGAAGCTTCACTTTCTGAAGTAATTTCAATTCTGCCTGGATTATTCTCTGCATTTTCAGGAATTGATGTAATACTTCCCTCCTCAGAAGTAATAGTAATATTTCCTCCATTGCCTTCACCAGAAGTATTACTAGATATTAGTGTATTATTTGTATTCGGTTCAGGGTTGATGTTACTGATTTCGATATTATCTTGGGCTTGAATGCTAATATCTCCTGCATTACCTTCGCTATTTGTTTCAGTTGTAATTTCACTACTATTTAGAATAGTAATAGAATTCCCCTCAATCGAAATATTGCCACCATCACCTTCTCCGAAAACCCTTGCATTTAATTGATATCCCTCAATCTTAATTGACCCCCCACTAATACTCAAATCACCCCCAGTTTGTTCTCCTGGCAAGTCAGCAAAAGATTCTGTAAAAATTGTTCCGAAGCCAACTAATTCTACATTCCCATCATTTCCAGCTTGGATATCAACATCACCACTTGTTCCATTTGAGCCAAATGCAGCAACATCTATTGTTGTATCAATTAAACTAATTGATGAATTAGCTTGCAAACTTACACTTCCAGCAGAGGATTCTAATGCTGTATTATCGATATAACTATCATTAATATTTATGTTTGCTGCTGTAATAGAGATATTGCCTGCATCACCTGCTGGTATTTCAGCACCTGTGTCATCTATCACCCTAAATCCAGTCGCTGATGCTTCAATTCTACTAAAATTTGTAGATATAAAGTCACCATTTACAGAAATAATATTAATAGATCCTCCCGAACCACTACCAGAAGTAGTACCAGATATAAACGATAAATCACTTTCTATATCACCCTGAGCTTGAATATTAATGAATCCTGCCTGACTACTGCTATCTGTAGAAATATCATTGGTGGTTGTTATGGAACTATCTTGGATGATAACTTTATCAGTTTCACTATTTCCGATCAATACAAATCCAAAATCACCGTTAGAAGATATGGTACTGAAATTTTCAATAACAATGTCACCTACAGCATCAATATCGACATCTCCTGCAAAACCAGAACCATTATTATCTGTAGTTACAGTAGAATTATCAATATTTATCGAACCTTGACTAGCTTCAATTTGAATTGTGCTAAATTCCAAAGAGTCATTTTGGCTATCAGCTTCTATAGTTGAATTATCGATAATGATGGCTTCTTGTTCAATTGAACCATCTGGATTAGTAATATCTTCTCCATTGCTTTCAATGGTAATGTTACCACTAGCTGCTTGATTATCTTCTGCGGTGCTGGAAATTGTCCCGTTATCAATTTTAATTCTTGCTGCTGCAATATCTATATTTCCAGCATCTCCTGCCTCTATGGGATTTATTGTGTCATCAGCTTCAGATGATACTTCGATACTGCTATTAGTAACAATTATCTCACTATTATTAGAAATGGTAGTAATGCTAATATTTCCTGCATTACCTTCACCAAAAGTAGTACTAGATATTATAGTTTCTGTCCCAGCTTCAGAACTAATATCTCTAATTTCTATATTATTTCTAGCTTCAATACCAATTTCTCCTGAAGCAAAAATATTGGTTAAATCCCCCTCATTATCAGTTGTTATCTGGCTATCTTGGATAGTCACGTCTGATGGAGTTTCTATATTTATAGCAATTGAACCATCCTCTTCAACAATATCTGCACCTATCCCAATCCTTCCCAATCTACCATCAGCAGATATTTCGTTTGTATCTAGAACAATAGAATTCCCAGCAGCACCAATTGCAATGTCTCCTGCTAGTCTAGAACCTGTATTACTGGCATCAACTGTTGATTGTTGAATTCTAACCGAGCCTTGATTAGCTTGAATGTCAATTGTTCCTGTTTTTGGTAAATCTTGCCTAATATCTTCAGAAGAAGTTCGTATAATTGAGTTGTTTGTAATCGTTAATGCTTCTTGTGGAACGGGGTCTGTAATATCTGCTCCTGTAGCTAATAGCGTAATATTGCCACTAGCTGATTGATCATTACTTGCTGCACTGGAAATTGTACCATTGTCAATATTAATCCTTGCTGCTTCTATAGAGATATTCTGCGCATCTCCTTCTCCATCAGTACTATTATTTAGAGTTGCAAGACTTAGTAAATTAAATGTTCCATCCACATCAATTGTAATATTACCTGTTGCTCCTGTTGTTCCTGTTTCAATGATGCTAAAAAGAGCCGCAGACTCTGAAATAGTCACATCTCCATCCACATCAATTGTAATATCTCCTGCATTTCCCTCTCCAAAAGTAGGGTTAGTATTAGTTACTCCTCGAACTAAGGTTTGAATTTGCGCTCCATCTGTAATTTCCAGAGAATCTGCATTGATATTAATCCCTAAAGAATTTCCTCTTCCTCCCTGTTCAACATTGTTGAAAATAACAGTACCATTACCAGAAAGGGTCACTGCACCAGTGGTATCAATGGATATGATTCCTGAGTTACCTTGTCCAAAAGTACTACTCTCTAAATCTGCACCACTGAGTAAATCAAAACTACCACCTTCGATAGTAATATCTCCTGCATTACCTATCCCAGAAGCACTACTGCTTATTATGGTTTCTTGAGTAACCGAACTATTATCACTGATTTCTATATTATTTTGCGCTTTAATGCTTATATTTCCAGCATCAGTACCAGTAATAGAATTATCATCATTTTGAGTTGTTATCCGACTATCTTGAATTGTGATACTTGAAGGAAAAGCATCATCATTGCCATCACCATCAGTATCATCGCCTCCTATAAATACAAGTCCCAAATTACCATCAGAAGATACTGTACTATTAGCTATCGAAATATCATCAGTAGCGTCAATCTCAATATTTCCTGCAAAACCAGAACCAATATTAGTAGTTGTTATTTGACTATCGGAGACGGTAACATTATTGGTTTCAATGCTTCCGATAGATACCAATCCCAAATTACCATCAGAAGACACTGTACTATTAGTGATAGAAATATCATCAGTCGCATCAATAAAAATACCTCCTGCATCCGTAGTTGTTAGGTCATTATTAGTTGTTATTTGACTATCGGAGACGGTAACATTATTGGTTTCAATACTTCCGATAGATACCAATCCCAAATTACCATCAGAAGACACTGTACTATTAGTGATAGAAATATCATCAGTCGCATCAATAAAAATACCTCCTGAAAAATCTGTAGTTGTTAGGTCATTATTAGTTGTTATTTGACTATTGGAGATAATAACATTATTGGTTTCAATGCTTCCGATAGATACCAATCCCAAATTACCATCAGAAGACACTGTACTATTAGTGATAGAAATATCATCAGTCGCATCAATAAAAATACCTCCTGCAAAACCTACCAAATTATCGTTGGTATTACTGGAAATTATCCCATTGGATATATTGACAGACGTTCCTGTTATTTCAATATTTGCTGCACTTTCAGTGCTGTTGAAATCAGATTCAGCAATTATTTGATAGTTCTCAATATCAATTTCTCCCCCATCAATTCTAAGAGTTGGAACTGGAGTATTATCTGGTGCAGACTCAAAACTATCAATGAATATTTCAGTTATAGGTTCTCCTTGATCATCAACTGCTCCTTGAAGTCTTACAATTCCATTGTTTGAAGCTTCAATAGTAATATTGCCACTTCTTCCTTCACCAAATGCAGCCGAGTCTATGGTGACATCATCCAATGAAATAGCGGGAATGTCATCAGCATTTCCTCCTGCAATAATCACAAAATTACCACCATTACCTATACCACTAGGAGGATTTTGGATTCCATCTTCATCATTACTAGAATCAAAGAAGACATTAGTTGCTAAAACATTTCTTCCTGCTGTTAAAGTTATATCCCCACCATCCATATTAGTATCATCAGCATGAGAACTTATAAATAAAAGGGAAGTAGGGTCAACCTGATTTACATTAATATCTCGATTTGCATTAAATGATATGTCACCGCCATTAGTATCAATATCACTATTGACATTAATATCATTACCCGCATTGGCGGTTAAACCAACTCCTTCGTTGGCAAGATTGACGGGTGCATCAAAAGTAATGTTATTGGTGGCTTGCAAAATCACATTATTATTAACGCTGTTGCTGTTAATGACAGTATTGCTTATTCTAGTTCCAGTATTATCTGGATTATCTGGATCTACATTCTGATCAGGATCGTTAGGATCATCAACATCATTTAAGTCATCAGTATCTTGTCCTGTTTCTACAACGAATATATTAGTAGGATCTAGTAGTAATGTCCCAAAACTACCATTAATCGCCGAAGTATCAACCAAACCATTAAAAGCTAGATTATTCTTACCCGATACCTCAACAAAACCCCCATCACCACTAATCACACCACCACGGGCGAAAATATTGCCATAAAACTGGGTTGTATCATCTGCCCAAACTATAACCTTACCGCCATCGCCAGTTTGGAGGGCATCGGCTTTTATCTCTACATTAGAACCCACAAAAGTCTGTTGAGCAATTAAACCCGTACCAGTACCCTGATAGTCACCACCAATTAAAGCGATTCCACCACCTGTATCACTAGAAACATCGATAACTGCATTATTAATTAGGTTAACTTCGTTACCAAATAAAGCTACTATCCCACCAGGAGCTTCTAAAGTACCAGAATTAATTACAGTGTCACCAGATAAAGTAAGATTTTGTCCGTTAGCGACAGTTAAACGCCCTGAATTTTCAATTGCCCCAGAAAAAGCTCTAATTTGGTTATAAAACAAGGCAGAAGGAGCAACATTAATTAAATTGCTGCCATCAGGGTTAGTAGCACTAAAAAGCCCATTTTCTCCCAGTAACACAGCATCAGCAGAAGTGGCGGTAAATGAACCCCTCACATCTATAACCGCATTCTCGCCAAAAATAATGCCATTAGGATTAATTAAAAATAAATTTGCAGCCCCATCGACTCCTAAAGTCCCCAGAATTTGAGAAAGATTACCGCCAGTAACCCGAGAAAGAATATTACCTATGCCATCAGGATTGGCGAAATAGACACGCTGTAATTCCCTAACATTAAAATCTTGGAAACTGTGAAATAAATTTCCGCCCCTAGTAGCCCCTCCTTGAATTAAATCCGCACTTTGTCCTTTGACTGTAGCGTTAGGAGTAACGACAGAACTTTCTGCACCTAAAGTATTATCAGGAGTAATTTGAGCATAGACAGCAGTATTACTAAAATTTAAACTGCCTAAAACTAGAGGATAAATACTTAAATAGAACAAATTTGTAGTATAATGATTTTGTGTCATAAGACCTTTCTCAATAAACTTTAGGAATGGGTATAGACATTATTTTCAGGTATATAGAAATATATTTCAGATGAAAAATGCTGTTTTTTGCTTATTTACACTGAGACTTTAACTGTTCTATCCAAGTTTTCTAGGAATGTCAATTGGAAACATCTTGAAGTTGATAAGAACAAAAAAAAGTTGAGATCAACCCAACTTTAGAAACAACAAGAGTATGTTAATTTTTTTTTACAAATAAATTTTTAGGGAGTGCCATAAAGTAATTTAGTAATATCGATGGTATTCGCTCCTCTGACAAAGTCTTCCCCATCGACACGAGAACCCACATCAAATAATTCTTTCAAAGTTTTCTCTGGGTCGTCTTTGGGATCTAGAGTAAGCAAAAGTCCGTTTCTTTGACAGACTCCACCACTAGAAGAAATACAAATTACTGGCTGTCTATTCATGATTCCTGTGGAAACATATCTTAATTGTCCTGCATCCGAAAAACGCTGAAAACGATAAGCTAGGATACGGCAACGCTGTTCTGGGGTATAAGAACTTCCTTGATTAGTGACTCCTTTCCAAGTTATTAGACCTATTGTTCTGCCTTGTTTAGTATAGGCAATAGTACGGTAAAAATTATTGTCTCCTAATTCACAGCGAAATTCATCTTTCTGTGGTGTATTGTTTGCCAAAAATGTAGAATAATTGGCGGTTGTTTGGTTATTTGCAGTGTTATAAGTCCCTTGAGCAATTGCTGGTGCTACTAACCCCCCCATTGCAATTATAGAAGTTAGTATAGTTTTAAGAGTTAGTTTATGAGTATTTTTAATCATTTTAGCCTCACATAAATTATTTATATCTAATTATGCTGATTACTATTGTACTATATTAGTTTATATATGCCTAGATTGAAATCACAAGCCTTTATACACATACACATAGGTCTTGGTCTTGGATGGATATGCACTTATGGAGGTTTTTATCTTCTGCTTAACTATCTAACTGATGAATCCATAAATAGTTATTTATATAAACTATGAATTTAATCTCTGTAACCGCTATTATTTTGAGTCTGACATTTTCTATTACTGGCTCATCTACTTCTTTATTGAATGAACCTAATCAGTATCAATTTGCTTCGTTCCAATATAGACAGAAACATCAGGTAAAAAAATACGCAGAATCAATTACGGTTAGAATTTTTCCTGAAAATAGCAATAATAATATTGGTGGCTCTGGAATTTTAGTTCGTAAAACCAAGAATCAATATACTGTTGTAACTAATTATCATGTGATTAATAAAAAAGACCTGGTTTATCAGGTTCAGACTTTCGATGGTAAAGTCCATAATGGTCAGACATTATATGTTCCTGAGTCTGACGATAAGGGAGATGTAGCTTTTTTAGTCTTTACTAGCAGCGATCTCAGTTATCCTGTAGCTACTCTGAAGTCTGATATTAATATTGAAAAAGAAACATCCGTGATTGCAGGAGGCTTTCCCTTTGGGAATGATCTTAAACAGTCTCAAACTTTTCAGGTTACGGACGGAAAAATCACGGAAGTATTAGAGCGTCCTTTTATTGGAGGATACCAAATTGGTTACACTAACTCTGTGGTCAAGGGAATGAGTGGCGGACCAGTCTTAAATTACAATCAAGAGCTAATAGGGATTAATGGGATGAGACAATATCCTTTATTGGGCAATCCTTATATTTTTGAAGATGGCTCAACTATTCCCGACGACAAATGGGAAGACTTTAGCCAGTTGAGTTGGGCTGTACCCATTGAAATTATTGAACGGATTCAAGAAAAAAATGTCTTCTAACTAGGTAATATCAATTCTCACCCATTACTGGTGGACTTGGGTGATGGAAAGGTTGTGGGGTGTGGGGACAATAAAGGTTTGACAATTTTATTTTACTCACCCACTCTGAATCTAAACAGACAGGTTCTATACAAAAATGCGGATGAAGAGACTCGAACTCTAAAACAGACTCTCTAATAACCTAGCTACGTTGCCCCAAATGCCCAATACATCAATGTTTGAATAAATTGGGTACATAATGGGTACAGAGTATAAGGGTTATCAATCATTACAAGATGACTTCAAGTTCTATCAAAAGAAAACTCCAAAAGGAGTCAGTTTACAAAATAAACGCAATAGCACAATTATTCTTAAATTTAAGATTAATGGAAAATCTAAAAGCAAAGGTTGCAATTGTACCTTTACTTTGGACGGTATGGCAAAAGCTGTTACTAAGGCTCATAAAGTAGCTAACGCCTTAAAGTCATTTACTAGTGAGTCTGATTTTTGGGAATGGTACGAAAAAGAAATTCAAGATATTGGTAAACTTGAAAATGATTTACTTACCTTCAAAGATGCGATCACGAGGAACGAGTGAACCTCTCATGAAGTGCCTCGCGAAGGGAGATCCCATTACGTTGAGGATGATTTTTGGTCTAGACCAGATAGACGTATTACTTTTCAATCCTTTTCGCTACGCTCCAACCTACGGGCTAAAGGGATTGACAAATAAATCTCTTAACGGTGATTTCTATTTCATTGTGGGTGCTGCGGGGTGTGTGTATGTGTGCGTAGGAAGAGGTAGACAATTGGACAGTAAATATAATCAGGAAGAATACGCCAAAAAAATGGGAAATTTCTACCTACAAGTAAAATATGGTTTCGTATTAGACGATCTGCCAATGTTTCTGTGATTGGTCAATTTGGCATTGGCTTACTATCAGCATTTATTGT
The DNA here is from genome assembly GCA_030065935.1 of Xenococcaceae cyanobacterium MO_167.B27. Taxonomy (GTDB): domain Bacteria; phylum Cyanobacteriota; class Cyanobacteriia; order Cyanobacteriales; family Xenococcaceae; genus JASJCP01. Next base: position 1,429 of record JASJCP010000120.1, on the reverse strand, counting down.
GGCAGATAAGATAGTAATTGAGACTTGCTCCTGGAAACCAAAAAACTCAGCTTGGCGTTGGGAAAGTCAAGGAGATAAAACCTACAATTTGGAGTTGGGCAAACGAAAAGAGCCAGGTACGACAGCAACGCTTCATATCACTGATAATTACAGGGATATGCTAAATATGGCAGATTTAAGCGATGCAATTCGCAAATATGCTGACTTTCTGCCCATTCCTATTTACTTGAATGATGATGAAGTGCCAGTAAATACCATTAATGCTCCTTGGCATCGGGATTATAGTCTAAATCCTCAAGCAGAAATTGAGGATTTGAAAATTTTATTGCGGAAGCGTTTTTCTGACACTCCGCTCTCAATTATTCCAGTTCATATTAAGTCATCTTATCAAGTGGATGGAGTACTTTATCTGTCTGGATATGGGGCATTGGATGGCACATTGAATGCTTATTCCATTGGGTTCGTAGATATCTACCAATCACGGATGTTTGTTATGGAGGCAAATCGAGATATCTTACCTCTTTGGGCAAGGTTTGTTCGCGGTATTATTGATTCCCCCGCTTTAACTCTTACAGCTTCTCGTGATGCAATACAAAAAGACAAAATTCAACAAGAAATCCAGGAATCTTTAGGAAAAGCCATTATTGACCATTTAGTGAACCTATCTCAAAATGATTTAGCTCGATTTCAAGAAATTTGTCAGTGGCATCATTATGATTTTAAGGGAGTAGCATTGCAAAGTGATACTTTCTTCAAGCAAATAGATGATTTAGTTCCTTTTCATACCAATCAGGGAATAATGAATCTTCCTGCTTACTTTGAAGAATCAAAGAAAAGAAAACAATCTCAAGACGAGATCCTTTATTTTGATGAATCGGGTAGTGCTACTCAATTTGATCTGTTATGTGAAGCACGAAATTTGCTGGTAATTAATGCCAGTCATCTCTTTGAGAGCAAATTTCTAGAACGTTATGGTGAATTTCATCGAGATATTCGCTTACGACAACTAGATTTAGGAGGATCGGATCTGATCTTTGAACCTTTAAGTACGCAAGAGGAACAAAATTATCGAGATTTAAAAATAGACTTAATGCAAGTCTTACCTGATAGTCGCAGCATTGTTAAAATTGTCAGGTTTAAACCAGAGTCTATCCCTGCCTTAACTGTACTTTCTGAGGCAGGAAGAAGACAAAAAGAAATGAAGGACAGGATTAAGAATCCCGCTATAGATGGTGCCATTAGGGATTTATTAAATGAGGTGATGGAATCAGAAAAAACTCTACCAATTACCCTTTATGTTAATGCCAACAATTCTGGTTCTACCGAACTTACTGTGTAAAACTAACTAGCAAAATCCCAAGTTAAAAAGCTTCTAAGTTGAAAGTTATCAAAATTTCTAAAGCCAAAAGCTCTTCTTTTTATCAGCTTA
>JASJCP010000119.1 GCA_030065935.1 Xenococcaceae cyanobacterium MO_167.B27 | reverse complement strand
CATAAAAAACTTTTGTACCAGTTCCAATCAAGTTTTTAAGTTGTACTATTAAAACCCACTTGCGTAGCGAAACCACCAAGAGCAAAAATTACAAAATCTCTGATTATACCACGAAAAACTTTTGCAAGAGTTCTAATGAAACTGAGACTCAAGACTGACTCTATTTTACCTGGTAAATTGTTGTCAACCTTCTTGCCTTTTTTGGTATCCCAAAGGTCAATAGTGCTGTCACCGGCAGCGGTGGCGAGTCTGCTTCCATCAGGACTGAGGCTGATACTAACTGGGTTTTTAACCGCTATTGGCTCTCCTAATGTTTGATTTTGAAAGTTCCCTAGATGAATGGTGCCATCTTCCAAAACAACGGCAAATCGATTTTTACCTTGATCGAGACTAAAATTGACATTCTTTAGCGCAACTTTCTTATCTTGAATCTGAACTTCAAGTTGATTTTGCTCTTGAATGCTAGCATTGAGACTTGGCTTTAAGGTTTCCTCTAGTTTATTTATATCGTTGTTATATTCATCCTTGTCGATGAACCGTTTCTGCAACCAATCATTCTGTAACTTTTGCAGACGTTCTCCTGCCTGCATCATATTGAATAAGGTGTCAATATTCCTTGAGTCAATAGAGGGAGAGGCTTTCTGGCTATACTGAAAAAAATTTGTAGTAGCTTTCAAGACTTCATTCTGAACTTGAAAAATTCCATTTTTTGTAGTTACGACTATCAATCCTATTGCTCCTAATATCATCACAACCAATGTCACTCCCCCCCCTCCTATAAATAGCCACTTTGCTTTTTGTGTCGCTTTTACTCTTTTTTGTTCCCTTGTCTTGATGTACTGTGATTCCCAATCTAAGATTGGTTGAGCCAGCATATCGTGAAAAATCTCATAACGACGTTCCCCTTTAATGCCTGGGACAGAACGCAGAATGCGGTAATTTTCCTCCTCTTCCCTAGATTTACTTATATCACTAAGCTTATTTAGTAAATCTTCGATTGGCTTTTGTTTAAGTATGGGTTTTTGGTTTGTGTTGGCATAGTCGAGCAAATCTTTAACAGGCAAAGCTATTTTAATGCCAGATTGTGTTACTAAATGAGAAAATATTCTAGCTGCGATATCTTGTTCTTCATTTGATAGCCTTGATATCTGTCTGATAAAATGATCGTTAACAATTCCTTTTACGCCACATAATTTTTTGGTAAATGTCTCTCGGCGCAAACACTTTGAGCTAGAAGCTCTTTCCTCATCCCAGAGACGAGTCATTACCAACTGTAAATATGGTGCTTCAACTTCTAATTCTGTCTTGTTGTCAGACTTGATATCAGTAGTGTCAGAATTAGACCGATTCCTTTCGTGAGCTTTTTGCTTAAATTCTTCTAAAATATAATCATCTAAGTTCGGCTCAATGCGGATAAATTGCGCTTGTAGTTTCTGTTGCAGTTCTTTTTCTTTGTCGGGAGTCACTTTATTGGGGTCAATTGGTTTCTCCTCAATCAAATTCTTGCCTTTAGCATTTAGGTGTAAGTAGTATTGGCAAGAGTCAGGAAACCGATCTTGATATGTTTCGAGTGCAGGAAACCAGCGATCGCGGATAGAAATAAGAAATTTAATCTTCAGTGAATTATCGTTAATAATACTAAGTAATTCGTTAATAAATTTCTGTTCTGGATCTAATTTGGGTAGCTTCTTGAAATACTCCTCAAATTGGTCAAGAATAACAAAGATTCTGGTTTCATCTTGCTTGTTACCAATGTGCTTGCTCCAGGTATTCAAAGTGTCAGCCAAGGTTAACTCTGACTGTGAAGAAGAAAGATTGTCAAGGGGATTAAGCTCTTGGGATATTTTCAAAATAAAAATATCCAACAAATTATGCTCTTGAGATTTACGCCAGTGATTGAAAAAAATGACATTTATATTTTTTTGTAGGTAAGGGACAATTGCAGAACGCAGAACTGTACTTTTGTAAGTATCCCGATTGCCAGTGAGGATAGTCAATCGCGAATTATCTAGAAATTTTTCTAAGATGATTTTTTGTCGATTATATTCAAAAATGGGCATTTTAATCGCTTCCCGAGCCGATTGCTCATTAAGATGTTTGATAGCCAAGAGATTTTTAAATCTATCCTGGATATTTACCAAGCGGTCGAGGCTAGCTAAAGAATCCTCTCGAATAGAGATCAGAAAATTAACACTGACTTCAGAACTATTGATAGCTTTTTGAAATTCATCGAGAAAAGCATTATCGTTGCTTTTTTTCTGCAATTGAACTAAATACTCTTCAAATTGATCCAGAATAATAAACAGCCTACTACTACCGTCTTCATCTCGAATAATATTTGCCCAAGCTTTCAACGTATTCAGTAAAGATTGATTTTCAGGAGGCGAAGGTAGATCTGGAAAAAGACCGGCAATTTCTGCCTTAAACTGTTGGTCAATCTTGGTCTCCGATACACCTAAAAGCTCAACGATTTCTGCTTTAAGCTGTTCTTTGATTCCAGCCAAAGGCTTTTGCCAAGATATTTCTTTGGCTAATTTGCCTTTGACTGGTGGGAAAACAATAATTGCCCATCCTGGCTTACCAGTGGTATCTACATTCTTTTTTGCTGCTTGACGTAAATGGTAGGCAACACCTGCTCGCAAAACTGAACTTTTTCCCACACCACTCGCTCCATAGAGAACTGTTAAACGTCGTGCCTTTAGTTCGTCAGTAATTTTTTCTCGATCTTGTTCTCGCCCAAAGAAAAATAACCTATCTTCTTCAGAATAGGCAATTAGTCCTTTATAAGGTGATTTAAGCATATAATTCATAATCTTACCTTCTAGCAGGTGGTTGCGGTAATTTATTCAATTTATCTGTTAGTTGCTGGTCAATCTGTTGGAGATACTTTTCCAAGGAACCTATTTGTTGAGCTTTAAAAAATTTTACATGGCTTTTGTTCCAGATTTCCTCATCTAAAATTTCTGGTTTTTCTTGTACAGCCCACCATTTTATACTTGTACTTGCTGGGTATCTTTTCTTTCTCTCTTGTATAATCTGGCGAATTATGAAGCGTAAATTCCAATAGCTCAGGCTATATCCCAAAAACCAAAGACGACTATCAAGTAACTTATTCCACAGCTTGGTTGGCAACTTATGGGAAATATCACAAGCTAAATAGTCAAGAAAATGATCTTCAGTTATGGCAAAATTCTCTCCGCTTCTTTCGGATTCCCAGTTTACAGGACCGTAGAGTCTGAGGATTACTGGTCGTTCCTGCAAAAAAGCTGCATGTTTTTTTTCGTCTGAAATAATCTCTCCCTTTGGCCAGCTTCTACCTTTGCCCCCATCCTGACAATCAAACCTTTGATGAATGAACTGCTTTTCGCTGCTGGTATAGGAAATTAAGTCAAATGACTGCGACTCCCTCTCAAAGGCACGCTCTAATGTTCGATCGAAGCAGGTGGTCACGATCAGAGGATAGGGAGTCGCACCAGGCTTGTCAGTATCTACGGAATAGTCTTCTGTGTAGACTTCCTTGATTAGACGTACTAAAAATTGGTGTAAGCTGTTAGGTTGATAAGATGATTGATTATAGATAGAGTTGATGTAAACTTCGAGCTGCCCTGGGTTTCGATCAAAGTATTGTGAAACGCGCTGGAGATCGAGCCTAGTAACAAGTCCTGTTCTCAGGGGACACTCAGGGGGTAATTCCTTTGATCGACCACCAAAAGAAGTATCTGAGATAAGCGGACAGCGACCTCTCAGAAGATAGTCGCAATTTTCTCCATTAGTTCTGCGATCTATATAGGCAGCTAGTTCGAGGTTAGTTGGTGGATAGAGTCCATCTTCTTGCCAATCTGAAGGTTTGAAATCTTTTGCCTTGGATGGACGGTCGCACAAATTGATATCTGCCCCTAAAAAAGGTACGATTGAGCCGTCAAAAATGGCTTTGATTAGTTTTTCATAATGGCTTTCAAGAGCAGGATCTGGTTCTATTGCAGGCAATAGCTTATCAATTTCATAGTAAGAAAGGTGAGGATGGTCAGGAGAGGCAGGGATTTTGTCTTCGTTCCCCCACATCGTATAAGGTTGCCAAACTCCATTCGGTTGGGTACGTTTGCGAGTATAAACAGTTAGTCTTTTTCCCTCCCACTCCAGCAGATTGTATTGCCAAGGGGAGCCAGGCTGTCGTTGTGATATACCTGTACCAAATGTTCCCGCAGCAATAATATTAATCTGGTTATCACGAGTGTATTTTTTTACCTTTTTAAAGTCTTCTTCATTCGCTCGGTGAATGTGACCGTGGAGAGCGAGACGGAAACCGCTTTCAGCTAACTGCTCCAGGAAGCCGTGGTCTTTAATACGGTCTTCAAAAGGACTGTTAAGAGGATGATGCCATACAGCAATCTTGAGACGACTTTTTTTATAAGCAGAATTATCGTTAATCTCTGCCATAGCATTGGTGAGGGCATCAAGATTTATGCTAGTGCGAGATTGGTAGTAGGGGTCTAGTTGCCAGGCAGAATTCAAGCCCAGAATGAGCAGATCGTGGTCGGGAAAGTGATGCAAGGTGTATTGCCATTCTGGCTCCAGAGGATAAGGTTTCTTGACAGCAGTTTTATAAAAGTCTCTGAAGTTGGTGAAGCGTTGCTTGTATTTTTCTGAGTCTAGAACTTCAACAGAGTCTCCCTCTCCCTTATCGAAAATATGACTGTCATCTTCAGGCCCATGATAATCTTCACGTGGCGTATGCGTATAAGCTTTTTTGGCTCTTTTTTCGTCGAAGTCGTGATTGCCAGGGACAATAACTACTTCTGACCATTTCAGCCGAAAATCTATCATAAGATCGATAATAAATTCTCTGGCTGCCTCGTATTCTTCAGAGGTAGAATTGCTGGCAATATCACCAGAGAGAACCAGAGCATCAAGGCTATTACATTTTAACTCCTTATGTAAATCCCTAGCGAGTTGCTTGTACCAGCGATTGGCATCCTTTGTGTTGCCAAAGTGAAGGTCGGAGAGGTGAAGAATATACATTAGTGTTGAGAGAATTGAGTTTTGTTTTGTATAAAATTTCAATCAGGGATAGTAGGAATTTTTACTGCTTACTCCCTCTTATGAAGAACTGGCTTTAAATGCTCTGGGATATTCTTTAATGGCATTGGCTCTACCACCACAAACTTACGCATTTCTTCAGCAATTACATCCCGCTTAGTGGAACGATCATCAATCGTTAGCTGAATCGCATTACAACCAAATTTATAGGCATCCTCAATTGATCGCCCGTATCCCAAAGCACGATAAAAGCCTAAAGAAAAAGCCATTGCAGCTCGATCTTGTATTTCCTGTTTCATGCCAATGACATAATTAATATGTTTAACTATGGCATCAGCTTGAACTTCAGAATAGCAAGCATTAAGAACTACGCATTCAAGATGTTCCTTAAAAAGCTGAAATAAATTAGAAAGAGCATCAGTACCGATCTTTTTGTCCAGAAATACTAAACCTGATTCTCCAGTACCATGTCCACAGAAATGAACGATGTTTGGTTCAAAATTCAAAATTAAGTTCTGTAGATCTTTAGAACGGACGGCTAAACCTACTTCTATCTGAAATTTTTCGCGATCACGCGATTCTTGTATTACATTTTTAAGATCTCGAATTTCCTCATTTAGGTCAATATTTCGTTGAGGATTTGCTTCTAAAATCAAAATTTTCTTAATGGCAGTGTTACTATTACTGCTCTTAGCAAAATCAGGGGATTTATGTCCTTCTCTATTAACTTGGTTAGCTCGATTAGCTTCACTCTGAAAACCCTTCAAATCCCAAAGCTTAATTTCGTAGAAAGAAAAGGCAGTTATGCCGTCTGCTTGAAACCACATGGCATCTGGTTGCCAAGCTCCATTGATTTCTATTCGTTTGCGGGTATAGACAGTCAGTTTATTATCCTTCCACTTCAGCAGATTGTATTGCAACGGATAACCAGGCACCCACTCACGCACAGGTGCGCCAAAAGTACCAGCAGCAATAATATCAATCTGTCTGCCAGCGCGATGTCTAAAATCCTCCGCGCCAGCTCGGTGAATGTGACCGTGGAGAGCGAGGCGGAAACCGTTCTGAGCTAACTGCTCCATAAAGCCGTGGTCTTTAATGCGGTCTTCAAAAGGACTGTTAAGAGGATGATGCCAAACGGCAATCTTGAGAAGACTATTCTTATAAGTATGGTTCTCGTTAATCTCTCTAATAGCATTGGTCAGGGCATCAGGATTGATACTGGCACAAGCTCTATACTTAGGATCGTGATTCAGCTTCCAAGCAGAATTTAAGCCCAGAATCAGTAGGTTTTGTTCTGGGAAATGTCGTAATTCGTATTGCTGCCCATATTGCTGAGGATAAGGTTTCCAGATGACCTTTTCATAAAAGTCACTGAAGTATTTAAATCGCTGCTCGTACTGAGTCGAATTGGGAACTAGAACAAAACTGCCATCAAGGATGAGGTTGTTTTTTTCGATATCTTCTTCATCTAGGGAATCTTGATATTTGTTCAGCTTGACAGGTTGATAAGCCTCATCAGACAGCTCCCAATTAAGATCGTGGTTACCAGGTACGATCGCAACCTGCTTATGTTTTAAACCGAAGTTTTGCATGATACGGTTGATAAATAGCTCGGCAGCTTCGTATTCCTCTGACAGAGACTTATTGGCAATATCTCCTGAGATAATAAGGGCATCAAGACGAGAAGGTTGACTGGGTTCTAGTTGAGTTAGGAGTTGACCTAAATCATTAGATAGCTGACCATGCCAGTGATTGGCATCTTTAGTGTCCCCAAAGTGTAGATCTGACAGGTGGAGAATATACATCGCGTGTTTTTAGATTTCGCGGTTGAGATCGTGGAATTTTCCTTCGGCGATCGCAGTCTCGACCAGATTTTGCTGCTGATTCCGAGGGGCTGGTAGCTCGAAGGTAATCGGTATGAACTGGCTCAAACAAGAAATTCTGTCCGATTGTTTTTGACTATTAAGCGAGCGAGAGTTGGATAAAAAGAATCGCCAAAAAATCAATAACAACTGCTAAATTAGAGTTTTTGAATCGATTTGAGGGAAAATTCACTCTGCTTTAAATTCTAGTTTTAAAATAACTCTTAAATATAAGTAACTTGTGAGGAAAATTTCGTAGGTGTTAAACTCTATAGGCATTAAAACTTACCAACAGATAGTTACGATCATCTTGCTAGGGCTGTTGGCACTAACAACTACTATTAGCATCCCAGCCCTTACTCAAAACGTAAATGCCTACTCGTTACTTGAAGAGGGTATAGAACTTTACGAATCTCAGCAGTTTTCTTCAGCAATAGAAGTTTGGCAGCAGTCAGCTTCTGTCTTGGCTACTCAGAAAGATAATCTTACTTTGGCACTGGTTTTGAGCAATCTCTCCTCAGCTTATCAGGACTTAGGTCAGTGGCAAGAAGCAGAAGCAGCAATTATACAGAGTCTGAACTTGCTCAAAAAATTGGATAATTTAGCTAATTCTCAGACTTACTTAGAAATTCTTGCCAAAGCCTTAAACAATCAAGGCAGCCTAGAATGGTCAAAGGGACAATTAAACAAGGCTCTAGAAAGTTGGCAGCAAGCAACAGCTACTTATGCTGTTGCTGGTAATCAGAGAGGCATTATAGGAAGCTCGATCAACCAAGCCAAAGCTCTACAGTCCCTAGGTTTGAGTCTCAAGGCGGAAGAAACCTTAGCAACAGTTCAAGAAATGCTGGAGCAAGAATCAGACCCCAATCTTAAAGCTATCGCTCTCCCAAACTTGGGTCATGCTCTGAGGCGAATTGGTAAGTTAGAAGAATCGGAACAAATCTTAGAAACAAGTTTATCTACTAGTAAACTACCTACATCTCAAAGTTCCGCCTTGCTGGAGTTGGGCAATACCCAACGAGCTTTAGCCAATCGCGCTATAGCTAGAGGCAAGGTAGCTCTAGCCCAAAAATATACTCAGCAAGCGATCGCCTCTTATCAACGCGCAGCTAACATTTCCTCCCTAGAACAACCCCAGGCGCAACTGAATCTACTGAGTCTTTGGATCGAGATTGAACAGTGGTCACAGGCATTAGACTTATTGCCCACAATTAAAAATGCGATCGCTAACTTGCCTCCTAGTCGAACCGCTATTGATGCTCGACTTAACTTGGCTCAAAGTCTCATGGAACTCTGGAGTCAGGAACAAAAAGAAGAATTTAGCTTGGCTCCGCTAAAAAGCCCGAATTTTTCAGAAATTGCTGGTATTTTAGCTGTTGCTGTGGAACAAGCCCGCAATCTATCCGATCTACCCGCAGAATCCTACGCTCTAGGTCAACTAGGTCGGCTATATGAGCTAAATCAAGATTTCCACAAGGCTCAAGAATTGACGCAACAAGCCTTATTTATCGCCCAGGAAATTCAAGCCCCCGAAATAGGCTATCGTTGGGAGTGGCAGTTAGGTCGTTTATTTAACCAACAGGGAGATAGAAAACAAGCGACTGCTGCCTACAGGGCAGCAGTCGCCAGCCTCAAATCAGTTCGCAGCGACTTGCTCACCATCAACTCAGAGGTTCAGTTTTCCTTTCGAGATAATGTTGCAGTTGTCTATCGCGAATTAGTTGATTTACTGTTAAGCACTGAAGCAAATGCTGAACCAACTCAAGAAAATTTGGCGCAAGCAATTGAGACTATTGACTCTCTCCAACTGGCAGAAGTAGAAAATTTCTTAGGCTGCGATCTCTCCTCGATAACTTCACTTAAACAAGAGATTGAAGAAGTTAAAGCAGGGTCTGTCGTGCAAAGGCGGAGTATCTTCGATACCATAGATCCGCAAGCTGCTTTTATTTATCCCATCATTCTTAAAGATAGATTAGAAGTGATCTTCAAATTGCCAGGACAACCTCTGAGAAATCAGAGCTATTCTCTAGAACAAACTGCTGTAGAAAATACGGTGAGGGCATTAAGAAGAGCAATCTTAAGAGGGAATGCTGGATTAGTTACCGAAAAATCCCAACTAGTTTATCAATGGCTGATTGAACCGTTTGAGCAATACCTAGAAACCAATCAACAACTAAAAACCTTAGTCTTTGTCTTGGATGGGTACTTACGCAATATCCCGATGGGAGTTCTTTATGACTCTAAGAAAAATGAGTATTTAATTGAGAAAAATTATGCTTTTGCCCTTCTTCCTAGTGCCCAGATTTTCGATCTCCGAGCTTTGCCAGAACGTTTACAAGTATTAGGGGCGGGAATTACGGAAAAACTACAAGTAGAAAATTATCGGTTTAATCCTCTGAATATTACCCCAGAATTGGAACAAATTAAACAAGGAATATCTAGTGAGATATTGCTCAATACACAATTTACTCAATCCAATATGCAACAGAATCTTGACTCAGGTGATTTTTCCGTAGTTCATTTGGCAACTCACGGCAATTTCAGTTCTGACCCCGAAGAAACCTATCTTCTGGTCTATGGCTCTGCTACTGGCACTGGTGAACTTTTTAGAGCTAGAGATTTAGATAACTTACTTCGCCGTAGCAAGCAAGAGGGAGCTAAACCTCTTGAATTACTAGTTCTCAGTGCCTGTGGAACAGCAGAGGGAGATGAACGAGCTATTTTAGGATTAGCAGGATTAGCTATAAGGGCTGGAACTCGCAGTACCTTGGCAACCTTATGGCAAGTGAGCGATGAATCTACTGTTGAACTGATGAAGCAGTTTTATCATGAGTTAAGTACACCAGGAGTAACAAAAGCAGAAGCACTCCATCGCGCTCAACAAGCTCTCTTAAACGAACCAAACTATCAAGCTCCTTATTATTGGGCTCCCTACGTTTTGGTTGGTAATTGGTTTTGATTGGTTTAACTTTTGAGGGGGTTCGGGGGAAGCTAAGTTCCGCTTGTTATCCGATAGGATAGGAGTAGGGATACAGATATTCCCCCGAACTAATTATAACGGCGGGAAGTCCCGCTTAATAAGACCCTGGTTGTGCTACCCAATTGAATCACTTTGTTTTCAAGTCCCCCTCCCGGCGATGCCGTTATAATTAGTATCTACTACAAATCAAAATTGTAGTAGAATATTTATATGATACTCAACTATACCTATCGAATTTACCCAGATGCCCGACAAGAAGAATTACTTTTAGAGTGGTTAGAAACTTGTCGCAAATCTTATAACTATGCACTCCGCGAACTCAAGGATTACATTAGTTCTCGCAAATGTGCCATAGATAGATGTAGTTTGGTATCAGAATATATAATGCCTGCGGATTATCCATTTCCTGGGTATCAGCAACAGCAAAACAATTTGCCCAAAGCGAAGAAAAAATATCCTTGGCTCAAATCAGTACCTTCACAAGTTTTACAAACCAATATTAGAAGGCTGCACGATGCTTGGGACTTTTTTATCAATAGGGGTTTTGGCTTTCCGAGATTCAAAAAGTACGGACAGATGAAGTCGATACTTTTTCCTCAGTTCAAAACCAATCCCCTTACTGGGTCGCTAGACTTCGTCGCCCTTCGGGAACGCGCACCTTCGGTGAGGCAAATAAAGTTACCGAAGCTAGGACTTGTACAAATCAATTTGCATCGACCTATTCCAGAGGGTTTTGTCATTAAACAGATTAGAGTACTCAAAAAAGCCAAAGGTTGGTATGTTGTTGCTTCTATCCAGTCAGATATGGAAATACCCAACCCATTACCACACGGTCACTGTATCGGGGTTGATGTAGGTTTGTTATCTTATTGTGCAACTAGTGATGGCTGGACAGAACCTGGGCGTAAGTTTTTTAAGACGCTGTACCGTCGGTTGAAAGTACTACAACACAGATTGTCTAAGAAACAGAAAAAGTCTCAGAATTACGAGAAAGCCAGAAAAAAAGTAGAAGCACTGCACAATCACATAGCCTTCAAAAGAAAAGATTACCAGTTCAAACTTTCTCATAAGCTCTGTGATATGGCAGATACTATCTTCCTAGAAGATATAGACTTTCGTATCATGGCTAAAGGTTTTTTGGGTAAGCATACAGTTGATGCCGGTTTCGGTCAGTTTCGTTCTATCCTCAAGTATGTAGGTAAACGACGCAATGTCTTTGTGGCACAGGTTGACCACAGAGGTAGTAGTCAAACTTGTCCTAATTGTCGCATCGAAGTTAGGAAGAAGCTCAAGGATAGACTACACTCATGCCCTGAGTGCTTGTACGAAATCAACCGCGATGTCGCATCTGCTCAAGAACTGTGTAATCGAGGGATAGAAATGCTTAGTACCCAAGGACTTTGGGGGAAAGAAATAGGCTGTCAAGTCGGGCTGTCGGGGGCATTTTGCCTAGATAAGTGGCGCAATTCGGATTTATCCGTTAGGGCAGCAAAATCTATTGGCGACAATAGAAGCCCGCGCTATACTGCAAGCAGTTAGCGTTGGGAGTAGTCACAATTCTGGCGGTAGTAATTCTGACTCAGCAAATGGTTCTAGAATGACCCATTCCAAGTCTAAAGATTGCAAGAGATTAGCCCAAGCATCGCTCCACTCTTGATTTTCTGGCTCTGCAAAATGAAGTTCAGCTAAAAGTGCGATCGCATCGTACCAAATAAAATTATCGCGATAAATAGAATATTGCAGAGGTTTAACTGCCTCTAGCTGATTTTCCAGTTGAGGGTTTAAAGGTATCCGCCTTACCCAACCATTGACAACTAGGTCAGGCTCAGTTCTGCGATCTGGTTCGCAATCAAGATTAAACCTCCAACGGTAGTTTTCGTTGACCTTGAGAGCATACTGTGGTTCGGCAGGAATTGTAATCTCGATCAATCCTGGCTGTTCCCTTAGCTTGACCGCCGTATGGTAGATAGTTTGGCGTTCGGTGCCATTTAGGAGTAAAAACTCCATGTAACTTATTTCTTCAGAAGCGTAGGGTATGTAAAACCAAAACTTGGGATATTCGGAGATAGTAAAATCACTACCATTGTTAGCTAATAAAGCAGTCAAAGGTTTATCTGTATCTTGGCAAGTTATCTCTGGACGGGTTGTAGCTGGGGTGGAATTCCCTGAAGGGGTTCCAGTAGCTGGGGGTTTTGGTCGTTGAGATAAAATGTATCTGCTAGTTTGTGCTTCTAAAGAAGAGGAATGACTAATTAGCGTTGCTATGGCTAAAGTAATTATGCAGATAACTTGGATTGATAGGGGATAGATTTTCATCTTGTCGTACAAGCTTAACTATTGTCTTGAGGTTGAAAGATATTGAAAGTAACTAAAACTCCCCCAGTAACCAATAAAGCTAAAGCTGATGGTACCAGCGGAAGCCAACCACCTTTGAGTAAGAAAAACCAACAACATCCATAAAGAATCATCAAAAATAAACCAGCAGTTAGACCTTGGAGTAGTGGGGAGCTTAAACGCCAAACAATTACTCCGCCAGAGAATGACCAAAAACAGAGCCAGAGAGCATCTCCCCACCAAGGCAACCACCATAACAAAGGTCGATTATCTTCAACCGCACTTAGAATCTGACTGACTACATGAGCATGAACATACAAGCCCCGTATTTTGCCAAAGGGAGTATCGTGAAAATCTGGAACGCTTATGGCAGTAACGCCTATCAGAACCACTCGACCTTTCACCCAAGCTGGATCAAAGCGATCACTATCATTAAGAATATCTCTAACTGTAACTTGCGGAGCAATTTTCTGAGGGTCAGGGGTTCTGCGGTAATTAATTAGTAGTTGGTTTCCGCGATCATCTAGATTTTGATATCCTCCACTGCACTTCTCTAGACGTTTAGCTACAATCGAGCCAAACTGCCAGTTATCTTCTAAGGTTGCCACAGAAATTCCCTTCCCATTAAGGTAAAGATATGCCAGTTGCCAACCAAAAGAATAAGGCGTTGTACACCAAGAGGGTATAGTGTCAGGATTGAGACTACGGGACAAGAGATAACGACGAACTGTGTCATCTTTTTGGTGGCAGTCTTGATCGTCGTACAAATTAACATAGCCTAATTGTTCTTCTGGGCTGTGAGGTGGAGGAGCAATACTTTGATCTGGGTTTTCGTCAAATGCACAGACAGTAATCAGTTTCTCATTATGCCTGAGATGGTTAACTAATATCTCGTGTCCTCTAGAAGCGTTTTGGGGAACGGGTTGATCGCGGACAATATCCAAACCGATAGCTGAGGGTTGGTAAAGAAGCACTTTATCTAGCAGTCTAGCCAAGATAGCATCAGGTAAAGGATAGCCATAGGTGCTATGGCTAATATCTTTTTCATCTGCTCCCACAATCAAAAGACGTTGATCGAGGGTTTCAGATGGAAGCTGTCGCATCAGGTGATCGAATGCTTGTAACTCCCAAGCCTGAAATGTTCCCAGCGATCGCATTCCCACGCTCAAAACAGTTACCCCTACACTAGCTAGCCCCACAACCCAAGCTGGAATTACTAAAGGTTGCGTTGACACAGCCTTAAGCTGTGTCTTCACCCAATGCTGGTTAAATACGGATTTGTAGATTGGGTTATAAACCCTTAAATATCCTTGTTGTTGCACTACCAAACCTGATAGCTGCAATTCCTGATATTCGGGGGAGTTTCTGGCAGTAATTTTGCCTCGTCGCAAAACTCTCTGATACAGCAGAAGTAGTCGTCGCTCGCTGGGTTCAGCATGATGCAATAGGCGGTTGCGGATTGTTTTCAAATGGGGTGGTTCATCCTGGGATTCCCAATTCTCAATTAAGTATTTATTTACTATCTCTCTAACCCTTCGTGCTTCTTCCCCAGCAGCAATATCAGCTTCAGCATTAGCAACTAACCAACAGAGTTTTTGCGTGAGAAACGGCTGACCTGCTGTCCAATACAATACCTCTTGCAATACTATCCGAGGATTACTGGCTTTATGAGTTAATCCCTGAGCTAAGACAAGGCTTTCTTCCAGTTGAAAACCTTTTAGTTCAATAGCCTGACCAATATTGAAAGGTGTGGCATGGGGAGCTTCTTGAATCAAGTCTGATGGGGTTGCAACCCCCAACAATGCCCAAGTAAGTCGTCTGTAGGCTGGTTTGTCCGCCCGCTTATTGTAACAAGCTCTAATTAGTGCAAAAAAATCATCCACCTGAAAACTTAAACGGAGAATACTATCAATTTCATCTACTAAGATGACTATTTTTTGACTAACCTGCTTCAGCAGTACCTCTTCAATAAACACCTCGAAGCGATGCACAGAGGTTAGATCGCTTTGTTCGCGCCACCAGGAACGCCGATTGAACTGAAGCTGAAAACAACTTGTCAACTCTTTGATGATGTCTAAATACCAACGCTCTGGAGTCGTCTGCTGGCTGACAATCCCAGTCAGATCGATATCCGCACAGGCAATTCCTTCTTGTTGCAGTAGATGCATTGTTCTAACTCGCAAACTAGACTTACCCATCTGCCGAGAGTTGAGTACATAGCAAAATTCCCCAGCTTTCAAAGCTTCATAGAACTCGCGATCTGCCGAGCGCACAACATAGGTGGGATCGGAAGCATCTAGGCTTCCGCCACTGTAGCGATAGGAAAAGCTAAAGTTGGGAGGTGTACTCATCAGCTATCTTCAATTAAGTACATAACTACTAAAATAAATTTTGAGTTATATGAACCAAAGCTATCTTTGTTGTATCAAACTGCGGGTGAGATTCTGGCTCATTTTTAAGTTCAAGAACACAGGGATATCTGAGCCAAATAGTGAGCTTGACTGAGCTATCTAACTTGTATAGAAAGAGCATTATAGAGGTGTAAACTAGGATGAGCGGATCGAGGAGGTTGATGAATTATGTGTGCTGTCCTTCTCTTGCTTCTAGAAAAGTGTCATGTTGACCTTTCTAATTCCGTTGTGTTATTCCTCTTGTTTGGAGATGAATTGGCTTGTAGCTTGTTCTTGATTCTGGGAATCAGTCTGAATCCAATATTGGAAGAAATTTTCTGTGTCGTTTCTGTATTTGAAGGTATCAAATTTGTCCTTGAAAAAGGAAAAGCTTACTGGGGGAAAAGATGCCTGAAAGATAGTCACAACATGGAATAGCGGGACTTAAACAAAAATCGAGCCTCGGATAAAACCCAAACTAGCTTTATAAGCTATAAATACGTCTTTATATATTAATGTCGTTTAACAGTATTACAAAGATGATCTGGTAAAAAGCGCGATCGCTGATTGAATTTATATTACTACTTGAGATCAAACTGTAAGACGTTAATACGTACAAATAATCTAGTCAAATAGCGATCGATATTTGGCTTTGTGTTGCTATTTAAAGTAGTAATGTAATACGTTATTTCCTACATAGCATCTTCTAGAAAGGAATTCTAATTTAAATATTCTTCCAGACGCAAAAAAATGCCCCTAGAAGATAAGGAAATATCTTTTAGAGGTATTTGGCTATAGCTTTCAATTTGAAGCTTATTAAACTATTAACTTGAAATTCAAGAGGCTTTTCATAATTTTGCATTTAAATCATGTAGGAATTGCATTTTAGAGCCAGATCTTGGAGCTAAATCGGCGATCGCGCTTTTTGAGGTTCTGAATCTGGTTTTTCGGCGTATGCTACAAATCTTCTTTCTCATGGTGTCCTAACCTCGGAAAACAGTAATATTACGAGATTATTAAAATAAATAGAATTTATCTAGCTTTTAGCAATAAGCATAAATCATGAATAAAAGAGAATTAATTTTCGTTAAATTTAGTATTCAAACAATGAGATTGTTTCGATAAAGATGGTGTTAAAAGTACACGACCAGTCCAACCTGATGATAAGCTTCCTGGGCGAGATACAGAAGGAAAATAACCTTCTGGAGCTTCTTCAAGCTCATAGTTTAAATCGTAAGACCTTAACCATCTACCTTGACTAAACCAACCAACCAATTTACCAAATTCTTCATTGCGATTATCTATATTTTTAATGTTGTTCCATATACGTTTCTGTACGCTAAAACCAAATTTCTGTTCGCTATATTTGAGCCAAAGTTGATCGATAGTATTAATATATTGACAATCAATTTTATCCATTGAGTCTTTGTCAATCCATTTTTCTTGTTCTCTATCTCCTAATTTAAGGATTATTTCGGCAGTTTTTCTATCAGATTCTTGCCATTTTCTTGCTTGTAGTAAATTTTCTAATTGAGTTAAATTTGATTTAATTTGACAAGTTTTGGTTGTTAAAAACCACTGGCTTCTTAGCTCTCCATTATTACTTAACCATACAGTTAATAATTGTTTATTTTTTAATCTACGACCTAAAGGCAAAAGTCCGAATTGAGCATTTTCCAAATTATCAAAATCAAATATTGCTTCGTAATCTATCCATCGATTATCTTGAATCCATCCTATTTTCTCACCAAACTTCTTGTAGGCTTCTTCATCATAGTTTTCTAGATTATTACCTGTTTCGAGATAGATTCTTTTTTGACTGCCAAATCCAAATTTACCGTTAGAATAATGTTGCCATAATAAATCAATTTTGTTGAGCTCCAAGCAATCAAAGTAATTTATTTCATTAGAGTCTAACCAATTATTATTATCTTTATCGCCAAACTTTAACATTAGTTGTGCTGTAGTCATATCAGCTTCTTGCCATTTTTTTTGTTTTAGTGATTTTTCTAAATGGTCATAGGTAATATTTGATTGATTTAGTAATTTATATGTACCCCAACTTATCCCTGAAAATACAATTATTATCCCGATAAACATTGGTACAATCCATTTTTTTTTCTTTTCTGATGTTTCTAATTCGGGAATTATCTTAGTGGGAATAAGAGCTTCTAAAGCTTGAGATGCGTTCTGATAACGCTTGCTAAAGTGATCTCTTGTCATAGTATCTAAGACAGTTGCTAACTCATCGCTAACTGATACTAGATTGCGCCAAATAATTTCTCCTGTATTTGGGTCTTCTGGAAAATTCTGAGGTGTTAATCCTGTCAAAGCTTGAATGCCTATAATTCCTACTGCATAAACATCACTCGCCAATTTTGGCTTTCCCCTGGATTGTTCGCTTGGCATATAGCCAGGACTGCCTACTCCTATTGTTAAGTCTGTCAGACCTTGAGGATTAACAGTTAAAGCACTAAGAACTTTGACCGACCCAAAATCAATGAGTACTAATTTTCCATCCTGCTTGCGTCGCATAATGTTGGATGGTTTGATATCTCGATGAATAACATTTTGTTCGTGAACAAATGCAAGTACCTCTAAAATATCCTGTAACAGTTTACTTGTTTGTTCTTCGCTTAATTTTTTCCCTCCAGTAATTTCTTCACTCAAATCGTGTCCATCAACATATTCCTGAACTAGATAAAATTCACCATTTTCTTCAAAGTGAGCAAATAAACGTGGAATTTGATTGTGTTCGCCAAGAAGATAAAGAGTTTTTGCTTCTCTCTCAAATAATTCTTTTGCAATTGGAAGAATATCAGGATTAGAGTTTTTAGGAAATAAATGTTTAACCATGCAGGGAGGATGATCAGGTAAAGCCAGATCGATAGCTTTGTAAGTATCTCCAAATCCTCCACCACCAAGGCGTTCAGCTATTTTGTATCTACTTAAAAGGGTTCTTCCAATAATCATTACACAGTAATTGATTTACTTCAACAGCGACAATCCGCCATGTCTTTTCGTTTTGTCTGATGGCTTAACCATAATCGTGACGTATTTATAGCTTATAAAACTAGTTTGGGTTTTATCCGAGGCTCGATTTTTGTTTAAGTCCCGATAGGTAACAGATCAAAGTGTCTTAATCTTTGCGGTCTTTTGCTGTACATTGGTCACAAATTAAAACAAAGTTAATTGTTTGTAGGTGGTTGATGGTTTATCACATACTGCTACTAATGTAGTTTCTATTCGCTTTCCTGTAAGTAAGTGCTAAAATACTGGCGATATAACTCACAGCGAGGCTTTACCTGATTGTCCCAGAACTTAACTAGCCCCATGCGGTCCAACTTATAAGCCTGCAATGGTTCTAATTGAACAGTATTAGTGACAGTAACTACTTTTTTGAAGGCTAAAGCTAATAATTTATCTTGTTGCAATTCTAACAAGTGTTGTCTGAGGTGGTCGCTGTAAATTCCAGCTTCGGTAGGAGCTAGCCTCAAAAACTCTGATAAACTGATATCCTTATGATTTCTAAGGTAAGCGAAAGCCAGCTTTAAGAGATAAGGATATCCTCCAATCATTGCCATTAGTTGGTTAATCTGACCCACATCCCAGTCTAATCCATAAAGTTGGGCAAATTTTTGCACTTGCTCCTGGTTAAACTCCAGCAACTCAATCGGTACACCAACATTAAATGGAGATTGATTAATGTTAAGGGGTATGTAAACTTCAGTAGAATATAGTACTATCAATCTTAGTTGTTTCCATAACTGACGACTCTTTGCCCTTTCGTGCCAAAACCGCAGTAAGGCAAAAAAATCTTCGTAAATTTCTGGATAGGGGAAAATTAAATCTAAGTCATCTAAGCTAATAACTAGGGGACTGTCGGCTGCTGGCAAAAGATACTCTTCAAAGTAAGTTGTGCAATCAGCTTTGCTCCCAGCAGCATCCTCTTCCCAGTAATCATCTAATTTACTAGGTATTTGTAGCTCCCGAGCAACCATGGTACAAAACCACCGCAAGAATTCATCCAAATTAGTGAAATGGTTTCGGTCTGCCAGCTTAAAACTCAAAAAGGCAATTCGGTATCCAAGTTTAGCTACTTGAGCCAAAACTCTATCGACCAGCATGGTTTTGCCCATTTGTCTAAGTGCTTTAATTCTTATCAGAGAACCTGGTTGTAATAAGGTTTCATAACAGCAAGATTCCAGGGCAGGACGTTCCACATAACATTCAGGGGTCAACAGTTCTGATAGGTTCCCATGATCTAACCCTATAACTTTCCTTGTCTGAGGTTTTTCTGGAATTTCGTCGCGCTCCACAACTTCCTGCCAATCTACTCCAACAGCACGACAAATGGCGATAAAAGCTAACCGCTCGATAGGTTTTCTTTGCCAAAATCGCTTTAAGGTGGCTTGGGAAGTGTGGGCAATTTCCCACCATTGAACTGTCACTTGTTTTTTCCACCCCTTATGATATCTGGCTTGGTTAACAATTTCTAGCCCCTTTTGAGAAGCTCGAACCGAATCTGCCATACTGTTTTTATATCTGACTTCTAGTTAAATTGTGACTTATTTTCGACTAGAAGTTACAGTACAGATAGCCATAGTAAATAATATGATATTACAACAAAAATATTACTTTTTTGACAAGTTGATTAGATGCAGGAACTTAACATAGCAATAACTAAATTCTCTTTACTGGACAATCTGCCGATTGGTTTATGTTTACTACGGCAGGATTTTGTGGTTCTGTTTTGGAATCGATGTCTGGAAAACTGGACGAAAATTTCCAGAACAGAAATCTTGGGGAGAAACCTTTGCGATCATTTTACTCAACTCAATCAACCTAAGTACCAACTACGCTTTCAGCAAGTATTTCAATTTGGGTTTCCCGCCATTTTTTCGTCTCAGTTACACCAGTCCCTGATTCCCTCCTTACTGCCTAACGGTGAAGAGCGAATTCAAAAGACCACGGTCAATGCCATTCCTACTGATGATGGCAATGGTTTCTATGCCTTAGTTGTTCTTGAGGATATTACGGAGCTTAAAAAACGTCTAAAAATTTATCAGCAAGAGCTTACTCAACGGAAGAAAACTCAAGCAGAATTAGAGCGTTCTAATGCTGAATTAGAACAGTTCGCCTATCTAGCTTCCCATGACTTACAAGAACCCCTCCGCATGGTAATAAGTTTTACCCAACTATTAGCCCGACGCTACCAGGGTCAACTGGATGCTGATGCAGATCGCATTATTGGTTTTGCTGTGGATGGAGCTAAACGGATGGAGGCACTGATCAAGGATATGCTAACCTATTCGCGCTTGGCAATTCAAGGAAAACCCTTTGAATATAGTAACTGTGAAGAAGTATTAGATTTAACCCTCAAAAATCTTCAACTGCTGATACAAGAAACTGGAACTTCTATATACAGAAATCCTTTACCAACTTTACCTGCCGATAAATCTCAATTAGTGCAGCTTTTTCAAAATCTCTTCAGTAATGCCATCAAATACCACAGTGACAAGCCTCCAGAAATTGAAATAGGAGCAGAAGCTCAAAACGGTCAGTGGTTATTCTATGTCAAAGATAATGGTATTGGTATCAAGTCTCAGTACTTTAAGCGCATCTTTGCAATATTCCAGCGTTTACATACTAGACAAAAATATCCAGGCACTGGTATTGGTTTAGCACTTTGCCAAAAGATTGTAAATCGTCATGGTGGTAAAATTTGGGTTGAATCTGAACCAGGACAAGGCTCAACATTTTACTTTACGATTAGAGTTATAGAAACCAGATAAACTAAGATATTGATAATTCAAAATTGCAATCAACCCATAAATATTCTCTTAGCAGAAGACAATCCTGGAGATGTTTATCTTATCAGCAGTATTCTGGATGAAAGCCAGATATCTTACAATCTCCATTATGTTCTTAATGGAGAGGAAATAATGGTATTTCTTCATCAACAGGGACAATGGAGTAACATATCCCGTCCCAATTTGATTCTGTTGGATTTGAACCTACCTCTAAAACATGGCTTTGAGGTATTAGACGAAATTAAATCCACTCCCAAAATCAAAATGATTCCTGTCATAATCTTGACCTCTTCAACGGCAGAACGAGACATCCTCAAAAGTTACAATCTTTTTGCTAGTTGTTACCTGAGTAAGCCTGTTGACTTGAATGAATTTATAAACACATTAAAGTCTCTAGAAAACTTTTGGCTTCGCTTCGTCAAGCTACCTCCGCAGCTAGAATCACCAAATAATTAATCTATGAATACTCAAGCTATTGATGTCTTATTAGTGGAAGATAATGCTGGAGACGCTTTTCTGCTCGAAAAACAGTTAAAACAAGCTAATATGATTCAATTTAATCTGAGTCATGTAAGTTATTTGGAACAAGCGATCGCCAAAATAGCTCAACAATCCTTTGATATTATTTTACTAGATCTGATTTTGCCAGATAGCAAGGGAATAGAGACCTTTCTGAAAATACAAGATATAAACCCTCACATACCGATTATTTTGTTAACTGGGATGAACGATAATGAGTTGGCAATTGAAGTGGTACGTCAAGGAGCCCAAGATTATCTAATTAAAGGTCAGACAAGCGGAGAACTTATGGTTAAAGCTATACGCTATGCTATAGAACGCAAGCAGAACCAAGAAAAGCTCGAACAAAATATCCTAGAGCTGGAAGGATTTAGCTATATGGTCTCCCACGACCTATGCAATCCTCTGACTAATATCAAAGGCATCAGTTCTCTTTTGTACCAAAAATATACCAAGGATCAATCTAACGAGAAAGAAAAAGAAAAAGAAAAAGAATATATCGAATATATCCTTAATTCCTGTTCGCGGATGGAGATTATCATTAAGAACTTAATGACCCTATCTCAAGTAAAATATAGCCCGATTCAGATTCAGTTAGTAGATATTAGTAGTATAGTTGAGCAAATTGTCTGCCGACTCCAGCAACAAGAACCAGAACGACAGGTGGAGTTTATTATAGCTCCTCAAGTAATGGCTCACGGAGACCCCTATTTACTGGAAATTGCCTTGGAAAATCTACTGGACAATGGCTGGAAATACACCAGTGAAAAAGATAACCCTTGTATTGAATTTGGTACTTTATCTTTACCAGCTAAAAACCTCAAGCTGAAACACCCCCACCCCCAAAATTTCATAAACCAAGAAAGACAACTCACCAGTAATCAGCCAGTCTATTTTGTGCGGGACAATGGTATGGGGTTCGATATGCAACAAGCAAATAAATTGTTTACTCCCTTCCAACGTTTGCATAGTAAAAACCAGTTTCCCGGAACTGGTATTGGTTTAGCAATTGTTAAACGTATTATTGAGGGACACGGAGGAGAAATTTGGTTTGATGCACAAATTGATCGCGGCGCAACTTTTTATTTTATTCTGGGTAAAGATCAGGATAATCTTAGTCAGTTAAATCAGTAGCAGGAAACATAATAATATAATGGCATTAATTTTAATTACAGATGATGCAGCTTTTACTCGTCCCAGATTGTATTATTTTGGACTTATTAATGCCAGAGCTAGACGGTTTTGGGGTTTTAGAAGCTTTGAAACAAAAAGGGTCAAAAATTCCAGTAATTGTGCTATCAGCAGATATTCAAGACAGTGTTAGGGAGCAATGTCTCGGTTTAGGCGCAGCGATGATGTTACAAAAACCAGCAAAAGCACCGAAAATCCTAGAGGCGCTCGACCAAGTTCTTAATAAAGGAGAATCTCTATGAAGCTAACTGCTAATCAATTAGATGCCCTAACCGAGTTGATTAATATTGGTGTGGGTCAAGCTGCTGCAATGCTCAACGAAATGATTGAATTCCGCATCCAGTTGCAAGTTCCTTGGCTGAAGCTTTTATCTTCATCAGATTTACAACAACAATTACAGGAAAGACTCGGCAAAGACCCACTTTCCTCAGTGCAATTAGAATTTAGTGGCTCTTTTAGGGGTAATGCCCAGCTAGTTTTTCCTACCGACAGTGCAGCTACTTTAGTAGAAGTGCTAACAGGGGAAGAATCACCAAGCCCGAGCCTGGATGAACTCAAAATTGTTACTCTGACTGAGGTAGGCAATATCGTAATCAATGGAGTCATGGGATCAATTAGCAATATCCTAACTCAGCCGATTCACTATGATGTTCCCAACTACATCGAGGAAGATATTGAGCATTTATTGCCATGTGAGAATAACAAGTCTGATGAGAAAGGGGAATTTCTTTTAGCCCAAAGTCGCTTCGATATTCAAGAACTAAAGGTTGAAGGAGATATTATTCTCTTTTTCCATAGGGAGTCTTTTAATGCCTTATTAGCTGCGATTAATAATGTGGAGTCTTGACACCTCTCCCCCTGAAGTGAGAGTATTCTTGTTTCAAGAAATATTTTCCCTCTTAACTTTTAACTCTTACCTCTGAACAGGCTGCTTCACCATAAATGTCGCAAGGATGCGGTACCCTTAATTTGTCTATGATTCGTAAGCAATTATAACAAATAAGCGGTGGGACGTGGCGTTTAAACTTTTGAGGAAACCCTGGGGGGACTACAGAGAAGGCTTAAACTCTTATGTAGTAAGTATTGTAGATACACGACCTGAAAAAAGATAACCTGTTCTGAAAGATTTTTTTGGTCAATTAAGGCGACCGCGTAGCGTTCTCTTCGAGATCGCGAGACTGAAAAAGCTGATTCACTCGTTAATGAGGTACGCCGACTCGGTAAAAATTGATTTCATTTTCACTACTGTCAAATCACGCTCAAGTCTTGCCCTACAAGACTTATTAGGCTACTTGTAGCCCCCCCAGGAGGAAACCTCAAAAGCCAGCCACTCAGGAATTGCGACCAGTATATTTTCGCTTGTAGGGCATCCTTTTTGTTGTATAATCATATTTGTGAGTTTTAATTGTGTATGAAACAAGTTTTGACGCTAGTTGTAAAGCTTCAAGTTGATGTCAATCAGCAGCAATTGTTGAGTGATACAGCTAATGCTTTTGCGTCAGCTTGTAACTGGATTAATCAAAATGTTAATTCTAATTTGACCAATAGAAACTCAATCCAAGCTGTATGCTACAAAGATGTCAAAGACCAATTTGGATTAACTGCTAATCATGTAGTTAGGGCTTGTGCCAGAGTAGCAGCTAACCGAGTAGGCGCAAAACAAAAAGGAAAAAAGGTTAAATACATTAAACCAACTAGCTTTGATTGTGATGCTAGAACTTTTCGTTTTATTGAAGAAAATTGGACTGTTAGCATTAGCACTACTGGTAAAAGACTAGTTGCATCAATTAGAGCTAGTAACTACCACAAAGGAAAACTTAAAGGGCAAAAACCAACATCTGCTCAAGTATGCTTGCATCGTGATGGTGGTTGGTATGTCCACATACAGCTAAAATCTGAAGCTTCAAAACCCCCCTCATTCGCCCCTAATAGGGGGGATGCCGAAGGCAGGGGGGCAATCGGGGTCGATTTTGGCAGACGAGACATAGCTGTAACGAGCAGCGGAAAATCTTGGTCAGGAAAAGAGACTCAAAAAACTAGAGACAAATACAGTCGTGTAAGAGCTTCTCTACAAAAGAAAGCTTCCCAAGGCACAAGGTCAACTAGGCGTAGAGCCAGGCAGATTTTGAAACGGTTATCGGGACGCGAGAGAAGGTATCAAGCATGGCTTAACCACAACATATCTAAAGCAATTATAACTGAAGCGAAACAAACTCAATCCTTTATTACTATAGAAGATTTAACTGGTATTCGCGAAAGAACTAACTTGAAGCCAAGAAACAAAACTGAGCGCAGACGTTCCAATTCTTGGGCTTTCTATCAACTGAGGACATTTCTTGAGTACAAGGGGATCAAAGAAGGGGTTGAGGTAATAGCAATTAATCCCGCCTATACAAGCAAAACTTGTCATTGTTGCCTACATATAGGACTCAGAAGCAATAAGTCTTTTAAGTGCAGCAATACTAAATGCGGTTGGGTGGGAGATGCAGATCGGAATGGTGCTGAGATGATTGCTTTAGTGGGGCTGAGTGTAAGCCAGCCCAGAGGTTTAGAATTGTTGGCTTGCCCAATTAATTCTAGGGCTACTGAAAGCCCCCACCTAATTAACAAGCCGAAGGTGAGTTAATAGGTGGTGGGTAGTTTACTTGCAATTTCTGCTTCAGCACCAGATGCTGGAGAAGCTAATTATTATAATTGATGATGGGAAATTCTGATGTAAGACACTGATTTCTTGCTGATTTTCTAGATTAATTTCTTTGGTTATGTAGAGGTGTAAAGAATATTTTTGAAGCTGTATAATGTAACTATCATTGCTTCAGTTAGAGTATTTAATGCACCATTAATATTTCCGTTTTTCAAGGGCTTAAATATTTCTTAATCATTGCAGTTGTTGTCGGATTGAGTAGCATTCGACACAATGATGAATATGGTTTAAGCAATTGCACAAAAAAAGTTAAAATCTTGATGTTGGCGCGATTTCCTACTCTGAGTGCCAACATCACCACTTACACTAATTAACCATTGAATGCCACCTAAAAAACCCATTGACATAGACAAAATTAAACAACTAATTGCAACAGCTACAACCCCAAAACAGAAACTGATGTATCAAAAGCTCCTCTCTGAAGCAGAGCAAAAGTTATCTCAACAGCAGCAACTCACTCCTGTTCAAGAGCCAAAAAAAGAGGTTAAGCATAGTGCTATTGAACCAGTGGAATTAGTGGTGCAACAGTTTGACGTTCAAGAAGGAAAAAAACCAGATAAATCTAATACTCTAGTTCAACCAATAGAAGAGAATCGAACTACACCAATGGAGGCAGAAGAAGATATATAGTCATTTCAAATAAAAGTGAAACAATGTTTTCTGTTTCTTTGACAAGTCATAGCAAACATGAATGCGGGAAGGAGAAACTCTATCACTCTCATTCCGTATCCACGCTCCTTGTAAATATATTATTTACAGTGACTGTATCCACCAAATTGTAAATAATATATTAGACAGATTTAAAAGCTCAATTTGTTTCCCATAACGTTATGGGTAAATTCTAGGATTAGTCCACAGAAAGCTGAAACTGTTATACAGTAAGAGTTATTAGCCGTGAGAATCAAAACTAAAAATGAGTCATTTGGAATTGAGAAAATCTAGATATTAGACTGTACTCGATGACTATGAGAACTGCTATAG
>JASJCP010000118.1 GCA_030065935.1 Xenococcaceae cyanobacterium MO_167.B27 | reverse complement strand
CTACCAGAATAATTCTCAAAAAAATCAAGACTAAATTAAGGCAAAAATCAGCTAATTTAAGTTTATTTCCCCATTTCCCTAAATCCCTACCTCCCTAACATTTAAAATCGTTAACTTATCTGACTTTGAAACAGCCCTACCCCCAGTCTCACCTCCTCCCCTAGTCTCCCCATCCCCTATTTTTAGCTTGCCTTAAATAAAAACCGTATTAACCACCTAGAGCCTCTTTGATTTTGATCTCAAAGTAATAAAACAGAGGAACAAAGTATAGATAAACCGCAAAGGGGATAAATCCTGAATCTGTCATCAAGATAGTTGCGGGAATAAATCCAGCAATGTTCCAAGGTATTAGGGGAGAAAGCAAAACTACAGTGTTTTCTAAATCAACAGCGAGTTGATAATTATCTAGTTGATTTTTTTGATAGTTGTCTTTAACTAAATCTTGGGTTAAAAGAATAGCAATTGTTTGAGTACAACCAAATGCAGCAGCAGCTATACCTATAATACTTGTCCCTAAAAATACATCGTATCTTGATTTAGTTTTTTGGAGATATCCTTCTACAAATTCTAATATTCTAGTTTCAGTAAAAATTCCAGCAAATGCGGTAGAGACAACTACAACTAGAGAGACTTTAGCCATAGAAATTATACCGCCTCCCAGAATGATGTTTTGCAAGCTGGTATCTTCTGATAATTCAAATCCTGTGATCGTGTATCGAAAAATCTCGGATAAAGAGTAACCTTGAATATATACACTAATCCACAGACCAATAACTATACTAATCAACATAGATATTTTGATTTCTACTCGCGACCAAGCAAGCAATAAAATAGCAAAAGCTGGTAAGAGTACAATGGGATTAATCTTAAAGATTATGCTAATTTCATCAATAAAAAATTGCTGTTGTAATTGAACGGGATTAGCCAGAGAAAGAATTAAATAAAAAACAATAGCAACTATTAAAGGGAATAAGGTTGTTGCTAACATTTTTCTGATGTTAATGTGGATTTTGGTATGAGTAATTATAGAAATTAAATTAGCACTAGAAGACATGGGAAAACAGCGATTGCCGAAATAAGCTCCAGCAATAATAGCACCAGCAATTAAGTGAGGATCGACAGTACGTCCCCTTGCCATAATCATTAAAGCAATACCAATTGTACTTACAGTACCAAAAGAAGTTCCAATTATTAAAGACACTAAAATAGTTAAGATAAATGCTGACAAAATAAAGTAGGAAGGCTTAATCATTTGAATGCCATAATAGACGATCGCTGGGACTGTTCCTGCTGTCATCCAGACTGCTATTACTACTCCAATTAATAACAAGATATAGATTACTGAAAAAGATTTTTTACTACCAGCAAATGCTAGATATAATAGTTGCTGTACCCCAAATCCTCTTTGCACAAGCAACAATAATAAAATAGCCATAGAAGCTAGTAACGGATAAACTATAATGATTGTTGAATATCCTCGACTTCTAAATAAGGATAGTCTTCAATAATTTCCTCTGTGGTTTTGCCATTGGCTAAGAGGTTTAGAATTAAGGATACTGGGACGCGCATTCCTCTTATACAGGCTTGTCCACCCATAATTTTGGTATTAAAGGTAATTCTGTCTAAATTTAGCATTTTAGTGTTTTATTATATTCTTGGGAAATAGCGTTAGCTTTGTAGTATAGCTAGTGTTCTATATAGTTGATCAACAATTTTTTTTAAAGCGTTTCTGGTATCATGAACAACTATTTCACGGAGAGTATCTGTTTCAAGAGGTCGCGGGCAAAATTGCTGGTACTCGGTTGATTTTACTTGCAAAACTCTTTCAAATACTGTGCGTGGAGAACGTAAGTTGATAGTAAGCATATATCGAGATTTTGCATTAATTATCTCAGCTATTTCTTCAGGAGATATCCCTTGTTCAAATTTAAATACCTGTGTTGAGTCACAAAATACTGTTATTTGTTTTTTATCAAACCACTTGGCAAGTGTTTGTAACCAATTACTATGTAAAACCTGACCTTCATCGACTACTAGGGAATCGTAGTTTAGTAACTTCTTTTCCTCTATAGCTTGCTTGAGTATATTTGGTGCAGTGACAGAATACCATTCTTTCTTCAGACTTTCGATATCACGAAATTTACTAAATGTGGGAATTTGATTGCCAGTAATCTCAACAGCGCGACGGCATTGTTCATGAAAAGTACAAACTTCTACATCAACATCAAATAATTCATATTCCAAAGGTTTTGCTAGTAAGGAATTGTAGGTTATTACAAGTACTTTTTTTTAAATTATGAGCTATAATTAAATGAGTTTACATAAATTTTACTTATTTAAACTCGGATGTGAAAAGTTAGAAAAACATCAACAAAAATTCGTCCTGGCAGAAGGAGGAACTATCATGGCTAAAGAAAATGCTGCTCGAATCTATAAAAAGGTAGAGGAAGCCTATGCTCAAGAACAAAGACAGAAAGCCAAGAGCGATCCAGAAGCTTTCATTAGTCTAGCTAAAGCTAGAGGTTACGCCTTCACCGTCAAAGATTTAGAGACTCAACTCAGTCAATTGTCTGATGAGGAGGTCGCAGGTATTTTTAATCCAGGTATTCCACCAAGGCGACATCTTTTCCCCAAATAAAAAAATTGAAGAGCCACCCTAGTTTTTTTTGGCTTGTTGATTGTAAATGCCATGTTATTGTAGCGATTCAGTTAAAATCATTTTTTTGAGTAAAGGGGCCCAAAAAACAGATTTAGGTATTCAAGCTAAAACTTATTTAGAAGCAGGAGAGCTAGTACCAGACAAGTTGATTATGGCACTGATGCGAGAGCGTTTAGCTCAATCTGACGCTTTAGGCGGTTGGATTTTAGATGGATTTCCCCGTAATTTATCTCAAGTACAAGCTTTAGAGCGCCTGTTACAAATTCTGGGACAATCTCATCCTCAAGCAGTAAACTTCAACGTTGCCACAGAAAGTTTAATAGCCAGAATGCTACAACGAGGACGCAAAGATGACAACGAAAACGTCATTCGCCGTCGCCTCGAAGTTTATCAAGAAAAAACGACTCCTCTGATTAGTTTCTACAAACAACGTCGCTGTCTCATCGATATCGATGGCAATTTAAGTCCAGAAGCAGTAAGTCAGAGTATAAGAGAGAAATTGTCTCTAGCAGTTCCAGTTTAAATCCAAATTTCACTTTCAAAACCAAATAAAATCCAATGGCAACTTATAAAGTAACTCTGTCAATGAAGCAGAAGGACTAAACCAAACTATTGAAGTAGCAGACGACCAATATATCTTTGATGCCGCCGAAGACAACGATATCGATTTGCCCGTTTCTTGTCGCTCTGGTTCTTGTTCTAGTTGTGCGGGCAAACTTCTCGAAGGTACGGTAGACCAGTCAGAACAAGCTTTCTTGGACGACGACCAACTAGAACAAGGATTTATCTTAACCTGCGTGGCTTATCCCAGATCTGACTGCACAATAATTATGACCCACCAAGAAGACGAACTTTATTAATTTTTAAAATACAAGGGAATTACAAAATGGAATCTACAACTCCCATAACTGCTCAATATGTCCAGGAGAGAGAATTAGAAGAATTATTAGCTAATGAAAAGTTGGTCGTAGTAGACTATACCGCAACCTGGTGTGGTCCTTGTCGCCTAATTAGTCCCCTAATCGATCACCTGGCTACAGAATATGACGGTCGCGCTACTGTAGTCAAAATAGATATCGACCAGAACAAAGATAACACCAAAAAATATGGCATTCGCAGTATTCCCGCCGTTTTAATGTTTAAAGACGGAGAATTGGTGGAAAATCTGGTGGGGAAACTACCTTATGAGACATTTAGCAACGCCTTAGAAACCCATCTAAGACTATAAAACCTGTAATTGCAGTGGAGGTATGAGTTGAGACAGCGTTCATGGCCTCTGCGCTTGTCCTAATTATCAAGAAAAATTAGATTATTTACATGGCGTATATCAAGAGTAATGGGTTGCGGTGGTTCAACAGTACGATCAGTGACACACCCACAGGGTAAACCCATGTGGGCTTCCTACTTCGACGACACTTGACTAGACAAGGCTAATGCCCTATCCCCGACAGAGGTATCTCCATAGGCTAAAACCGTCCGTCCGACGGCTAAGAGATTTTTTGCTGCATTGTAGTCTCTCAGGTTATGAGAGCCACAAACACAAGTCCATTCTCTAATTTCTAAAGGAAGCTTGTCCAATACGTGACCACAAGCATGGCATCGTTTTGATGATGGAAAAAAACGGTCAACTTGAATTAAAATTCTTCCGTACCAACTTGCTTTGTAGTCTAGTTGTCTGATTATTTCTCCCCAAGCAACGTCAGCTATCGCTTTAGCTAGCTTGGGATTTTTAATCATGTTCTTAACCGCTAATGATTCTGTAATTACAACTTGGTTCTCGCGTATTAATTGAATTGTTAACTTGTTAAGAAAATCCTTTCGACAATCAGCAATTTTAGCGTGTAGTTTGGCTACCTTTAATCTTGCCTTGTCTCTATTTTTAGAACCTTTTTGGGTTCTCGCTAGTTTTTTTTGTAGTTTGGCTAATTTTTTCTGATAGTATGAATAGTATTTGGGATTCCCAGAGGCAACCCCTTTTGAAGAAACAATTACATCTTTGATTCCTAAATCAATAGCTACTTGTTCGTCATTTTGAGGTAACTGTTCAATTTCTTCTTCTACAGAAAATGAAACAAAGTATCTATTAGCTGAATCTTTGCTTACTGTAACTGTTGTGGGAACTCCAGTAAAATGACGATGCCATCTAATCTTTAAAGGAGATTTCATTTTAGCTAAAGTTAGCTTTAATCCATCCCACTTAAAAGCATTACTAGCATAGGTAGCAGATTGATTATTTCGTTTCTTTTTGAATTTGGGGTATGAAGCTCTACCAGAAAAGAAGTTTAGAAAAGCTGTATTTAGATGTCTTAATGCTTGCTGCAATGGGACAGCAGTCACATCTTTTAACCAGCTAAATTCTGGATTCTTTTTGAGTTGAGTTAACTGATTAGACGTTTCTTTGTAAGATATCTTTTTTTGATGTTGGTAGTAAGCATCAGTGCGAAGTCTCAAAGCCCAGTTATAGACAAATCTACACGAACCAAAAGTTTGCGCCAATTGGATGCGCTGTTCTAGGTTTGGGTAGAATCTATAGCGGTATGCACGTCTAACTATCATGGAAACATTGTACACCATTTTGCAGATTGGTGTAATTACAAAATTGATATCCCATCGAGGGACTCAATTTTGTAGCCTTTTCATCTCAATTCCTTAAAAGGAATGAGTATTCCCAGGCTTACTTATAAATGCAATAGAAATATCCTGACCCATATCAGAATGTGGAAAAATAACACAATAACCAATTCGCCAACTACCTGCTCCACTTGCGTGTAACCATTTAGAAAGTGCATGAGTTCCTCGCCTAACTTGACGAATAGGATCAATTTTTTGACCTGTCCTTTTATAAATAAATTCAGTTTTGTTGTAGATAAAAACACCACCTTTAACTTCAACTGCAAGAATACCTAATTTCTGATGCAAAATTAAAAAGTCTATTTCACCTGTTGGAACAGAACGAGAATCAATTTCTCTAGCTACTGAAGCTAGCCAAGGTAAACTATGGATGACTACGAATTGGTCAGGTAATTGTTGTTTTAGTCGCCAATAAATTTCAGGTTCAGCTAGTTTGCTACCAGTATTTTGAGGACTAGCTTCAGGATAAATTCTTGCCATACATATACAGGGCTATTTCATTCTCGTGCATCCAGAGAATAAATTCTCTGTCTAAGAACATTAAGTCCGTTTAAACGGACTTGGGCTTTAAGCCAAGAAATTCATTTCTTGGTTGATTATAGTCAGAATGAAATAGCCCTGATACATATATGTTTAAAACAAAAAATTAACTCAATTGTATATTAGACACAGTATTTACAGATTGACAAAAATTACTAATCACGTTTGTGGGAATTTTAGCAAAGTATTGTTGTTGAAATTGCTCTTCTGCGATCGCCTTTAAAAATTCACTAATAACCTGATTACTCTTACTATCAATTACTGCTTGTTGCAAACTAAATTGATAATAATCTTCTTGAATAGTATAGACAAAACCAATTTTACTTAATGCTTTTAATCCTAAATTAAAGCTGCGATCGCTGATTTGTAATTTGTTTTTGATTTGTTCTTTGGTAACAGTTTTTCCTGTCCTGCTGAGATATTTGGCAATACCAATAAGTTGTCGCCAGATATTTTTAGGTTCAATGCTTTCAGGAGATTTATAAGCTAATATTAGTTTTTGGTTATTGGCGATCGCTTCTCGATATTTATGTTGCAATTCGTTCCAAGTTAAAGGACATTTTTCCAAAACAATAGATGATGAATCATAACTTTTGATGTTGTTAATTGCTGCATCTTCTTCACGGAGATCGACAATTATTTCATTTCTAGGTTGTAGAGAATGCCAGTCAAAGTTTTCCGCACTTTTTCTTAGAGCCATTAAGCGGATTTCATACTGTCGCTCATAAGAGTTAAAATCTAATTCAGCAATGACATCACATTTAATATCTAGAGGTATTTCGTCTTTATAATGTCCCCACCAAACCCCTGGAAATCCTTGAGTTACAGAAGCATCTAAAATATTGAAAGTAGTTTTGATATATTGAATCTTATTTCCTTTCTTGTCTTTGATATTATTGTGCCAAACATTTTTAAAATAACAGTTTTTAATTAACAATTTAGGTACAGGATTCCCCATACCGCAGGGTTCGATAATATTTAACTCCCGAAATAAATTTTGTCCTAATTCAGATACTTTGACTTCGATATCTGCTGTAATAGTACTGCTTAGATTTAAACTGTCTGCTTGTTGTTTAAGCTGCTGATTAATTCCTGCTGTAAATAAAGGCAAATTATCTAAAGCTAGGCTTAATCCTGCTGCAAAAGGATGTCCCCCGAAACGATGTAATAAATGTTCTTGGGATTTTACTAACTGATATAAATCTATATTATTAACTGAGCGCGCGGAGCCTCTGGCTAAAACTAAACCCGACTCAGTTTCGCTACTACTTAATAATATAGTAGGACGACCATATTCTTGAGCAATTTGTCCTGCTACTAAACCCAAAACCCCTCCTTGCCATTGGGGGTCTTCGAGGACAATAACAGAAGTAGTAGAAAGATCGACTAACTCTAATTTTCTTTTAACGCTTTCGGTTGTATCTTTTTGCAGAGACTTACGGCGACTATTAGCTAACTCCGTCTCAAAAGCCAGGCGACCGCATTTTTCTCGATCTCTGCTAGTGAGTAACTCTACACAAAAGCTAGCATCTCCATGAATTCTACTTACTGCATTAATGCGAGGTCCCAAACCAAAAGAAATATCAGTCGGGCGATCGCCTGTACTGCGACAAAATTCTAACAGACGACTAACCCCAGGACGATAAGCTGTATCAGGTTTAGCTTGTTTTCTAAGTTGCTGAATACCTCGTTGTGCGAGATAGCGACAGTCTCCAGTCAACTGTACCAAATCTGCAATTAAACCAATAGCTACTAAGTCTAAAAGATTTTCTATCGGTTGCTGAGGAATAGAGGGTAAAGCTTCATACATCCCCTCTACTAGTTTGTAAGCTACTGCTACTCCAGAAAGATGATACAAAGCATGATCTTTAGGTAAGTAGCGGGGATTGATAATAGCAACTACTGGTGGTCTAGTATCAGGTAAGGTGTGATGATCCGTAACAATAATATCGATGCCTAATTCCGTTGCATGATTAATTTCTTTTAGATTAGTGCTTCCCGTGTCGCAAGTCACAATTAACTTAGTCCCCGATTCCGCGAGGCGATCGATTCCCGTACAATTTAAACCATGAGATTCTGTAAGACGATTAGGAATGTAGTAATCTAACTTATCTCCTGGGGTAAAAAACTCTCCTAAACCTTCCCATAAAACACTGGTAGAAGTCACACCATCCGCATCAAAATCACCCCAAATAGTAACTCTTTCTTCTCCGTCTCTAGCTTGTTGTAGCCTTTGGATTGCCCATTGCATGTCCTCGCCAAAAGCACTAGGAGGAGTAGGATTATAGTAATCTGAATCAATAAAACCTAGCAATTCTTCCTTGCTTCTAATTCCCCTTTGCCACAATAATTGTGCTGCATAAGTACTATGGGTATTAGGGTGATGGGGTCTAACCGCATCAATAAACCACTGCGGTACTTCAAGATTGGGAATTAATTGCCATTGTGCTTCAGGTTGATTCATTAGCTATTGATGGTTGATTGTTAGTGGTTAGTGGTTAGTGGTTAGTTGCTGAGACCAACGCTCGTCGCTTCGCGATGGTTGATGGTTGATGGTTGATAACTGATGACTGATAACTGATGACTGATGACTGATAACTGATGACTGATAACTGATGACTGATTACTGATACTTGATTTCTTTTTATCTGTTCCCTCGCTATCATAGAGAGTAAGAACTTTGCCAGAGTAAGAGAATTACTGCGGAATCAAAATCTTACGCTTTTCATACTAGCAATACAAGTATATTAGGAGTTACGAAGTTAGATGACAGAAGCAACTCAAACCCCCACCAGAGGTATCCAACTGACAGATACAGCCTTAAAGCATATCTCAATGCTGAGGGAACAACAAGGTAATCAAGACCTCTGCTTAAGAGTCGGGGTACGTCAGGGAGGTTGTTCGGGAATGTCTTATATGATGGACTTTGACGATATTAGTAATATCCGTGATGATGATGAAGTCTTTGACTACGACGGTTTCAAAATTATTTGTGACCCCAAGAGTTTACTTTACTTATATGGTCTAGTCCTAGACTATAGTAATGCCATGATTGGTGGTGGATTTCAGTTTACCAATCCCAACGCTTCACAAACTTGTGGTTGCGGTAAATCTTTTGGTGTTTAAACAACTCTCTTAAGATTTCGTAAATTATTATGGAGCAGGTTACTTCTAACCTGCTTCAATTTATATTTATAGGGCTTTTGCTCTTGAAATATGAATTATGAGGGATAAAGGATGAAGGATGAAGGATGAGGAGGGATTCTGAGGGATGGTGGAATAGGAAGGATGAAGGATGAAGAAAGATAAATACCCCTGACCTCTGACCTCTGACCTCTGACCTCTAACCTCTGACCCCTGACCCCTGACCCCTGACCTGGAGACCTGCTACTTATTACCTATTACCTCACTCCTCATGCCTCATACCTCATCCCTTTTGTAATGTAATTTTGTAGAACTTTAATGACTGAATCTGTAGAAACCTTATTTGATCAAGCTTTAGAAAAATATCAAGCTGGAGAATCTGTAGAAAATCTCCTCCCAACATTTCAGGAAATTTGCGATCGCGATCCCAAAAATTCTGCTGCCTGGACTTGTTTAGCTTGGTTATATTTATTATTAGAACAACCTAAAAGAGCTTTAAAAGCTGCTGAAAGAAGTGTCCGACTCGAACCCAGAGACCCCCAAGCCCAGGTTAATCTGGCTCTTGCTATGTTAGAAGTGGGTCAAAAAGGAGTCCGCAAGCATATCGAAATTGTGCAACAAGCTGTTGACTTCGATGAGAAAATTAAAAACATGATACAAGAAAATATTGAAGATGGTTTAAACAGAAAACCCGACTGGAAGAGTCTTCAAAAAGTTAATAATTGGCTGTTTGGTTAGTTGCAACTTTCCTCTACAGTAGGGATAAATAAAAACAACTACCTGAAAAACCATAAAGCAACCCCAATGTTTTATTACTAACCATGCTCTTGGGCGCAAGAGGAGCGCGAATAACCACTAACTATTATGAACTTAGCTAAAAAAACCCTGATCGGATTAAACGCGGATGGCTTTCGTCATCCTCTAGATTTACAAGCTACTACAACTTTGAAACAAATACCAGCCTTAGATGTAGCTATTCGTAGTGTTTTAGGTTCAGTAGCAGAACAATTTTTTTATCTCAACAATATTGCTTCTAGTGTATTGGTAAGTGAAAAACAACTACCTGATCTACACAAGTTACTATTAGATGCTTGTAAGATATTGGATGTTGAACCGCCTCAATTGTATGTTCAGCAAAATCCTGTCCCTAATGCTTATACTTTTGCCATGCGAGGGAAAAAACCCTTTATCATGTTGCATACTTCCCTAGTTGAGATGCTAACTCCCGAAGAAGTCCAAGCAGTAATCGCTCACGAATTGGGTCATCTCAAATGCGAGCATGGAGTATATCTGACTATGGCAAATCTGATGGTGTTGGCTGCTAACTTATTACCTGCTTGGGGAACAGTAATTGCTCAATCTTTACAAGAACAAATGATGCAATGGGTAAGGTGTGCCGAATTTAGTTGCGATCGCGCTGCTCTATTAGCTACCCAAGACCCTAAAATCATTATGTCAGTACTGATGAAACTAGCTGGAGGCTCTCCAACCCTAGCACCACAGTTAAATTTAGAAGCTTTCATCGAACAAGCTAAAGCCTACGATAATGCCATCTCAGATGATTTGGGAGAAACTTTGAGAATGTTGCAAACCGCGCAACTAACTCACCCTGTACCAGTAATTCGCGCCAGAGAAATCGATCGCTGGTCAAGTTCTTCTCAGTATCATAATCTGTTAACACAATCTCTCAATAATTCTGATAAGTCTGGTGGATGGCGTAATTGGTAGATAAATTTATTAGCTCCCAAACTTATCTGTGAAGGTGGGGCGGGAAGGAGACTTCATTATAAAACCGATCTGTTTTGGGTTCTTCACCTAGATTTATCAAGTCTCCTCCCGAGGGGTGTAGGATGTGGGGTGTGGGGTGTGGGGTTACAATAAACCTTATTTTAGATCTACTGAAACTATATCCGCATTAAAGTTCCCTAGGTTCAAGACGAAGCAGTTGTCCGTTTGACTGATCGGTCAAAACGTATAGCAGTCCCGAGGGACTTTGTCTTACATCCCTTACACGCTGACCGATAGGAATTGACTCTTGGCTCATCACATTACCTTCTGCATCCAAGTCGATGCGACGCACATCCCGAGAAACCAACCCCCCTGCAAATAAATCCCCTTTCCACTCTGGAAACTGCTCCCCAGTGTAGAATGCTAACCCCGAAGGTGCTGTTGCAGGAGTCCATACTACTTTGGGATCGATCATACCTGGGCGCGATCGCTCTTGAGAGATTTCTCCTCCACTATATTCACGACTGTGGGTAACAGTGGGCCAACCGTAGTTTTGACCAGCTTCTACCAGATTTAGTTCGTCACCGCCTCTAGCACCATGTTCTGTTGACCATAACCTATTATTCCCCTCATCTAAAGTAATGCCTTGAATGTTGCGATGTCCGTAACTCCAGATGCTTGGGTCGGCATTGGCAGATGTTACAAAAGGATTGTCTTGGGGTACAGAACCATCATCGTTCAAACGCACAATTTTACCAAGATGAGAGTCGAGGTTTTGAGCCTGTTTGCGAATCAAGTCCCCATCCAGTTGAATGGGAGGATTGCCTCCATCGCCGATCGCCACTAACATTGTATTATCAGGCAACCAAACAATGCGTGAACCAAAGTGTTGACTACCTCTTTTTGCTTGGGAAACCTCAAAAATCACCTCTAAGTTTTCTAAGGCTGACCCATCAAATGTTGCTCTAGCGACTCTAGTACGGTTGGCTTGGTTATTACCGTGAGAATAAGTCAGATAAATCAAGCGATTTTCAGGAAAATTGGGGTGAAGCGAAACATCCATCAAGCCCCCTTGACCAACTGCGAAGACTTCGGGAACTCCTGGGATGGGTTGAGGTTCTAGCACCTCATTACGGACTATTCGCAACCGCCCTCCCCGCTCAGTAATCAACATAGCTCCATCTGGCAACCATGTCATACTCCAAGGATGCTCTAAGCCTTCTACTAGAGTCGTTTTTTGGAAAGTCTCACCAATGGCAACATCATCCTGTGACGTGATTAGATTACTCGATGATGAGTCATCCCTACTGGAAGCGGAAGGGGAATTTTCGAGGAGGGAACAACCTAGGAGAGTCAAAAGAAAGCTTGCACTTAGTAACCATTTCATAATCATCTGCTATCAGCTTGTGTTGAGAATTTTTAGGATATTTGTAGCCAGATAGGTAATCTTAATCAAAAGGCTATTTTTGATCTTAATTCAATTAAAGTTCTAGGTTGGGTTGCGCTCGTAGTACGGTCTTGGGAGTTTCCCCCTGGAGCAACTTTCGGGTATAAGA
Source organism: Xenococcaceae cyanobacterium MO_167.B27 (assembly GCA_030065935.1). Classification (GTDB taxonomy): domain Bacteria; phylum Cyanobacteriota; class Cyanobacteriia; order Cyanobacteriales; family Xenococcaceae; genus JASJCP01. The sequence continues at coordinate 13,250 of JASJCP010000118.1, read as the reverse complement.
GTGAGCCAAACCCAATGCCAATAAGCTTTTGTTAGATTTTACCCTTAGTTCCCCTAAACCCTACACCCTGAAAGAATCCCAGTCTCTCCCACTTTGCACTACAATTGGTACTATTTTACACGACAATTTTTTTGGCTAAACCTAAAGCTCGCAATACTTGAATTGCCCACCAGGTAACATCAATTTCCCACCAGCGTTGACCCGCTTTAGCAACATGGGGTCTGAAATGGTGGTTGTTGTGCCAGCCTTCACCATAAGCTAACAGACCTACCCACCAGAGATTAAGAGAGCCATCTTCACATTCAAAGTTTTTGTAACCCCAGAAGTGTGTCGCAGAGTTAACAAACCAAGTGCAGTGCCACAGAGTTACTGCTCTGACAAAAACACCGTAGATGACAAAAGACCAACCACCCAAAGCTAACAAAACAAAACCCAAAGCTATCTGAAGCAAGATATAGTACTTGTTTAACCAACGATAGTAAGGATCTCTATCGACACGAGGTGCATATTTTTTGTATTGATTGTAGTCGAAGTATTTATTATTTTGATAGATTGTCCAGCCCATGTGACTCCACCAAAAACCTCGTTTAGCAGAGTAGGGGTCTTTATCATTATCTTCAGTATGAGCGTGGTGTAAATTATGTCCTGCTACCCAGAAAATGGGACCCCCCTGTATCGCCAGTGCGCCACAGGTTACTAGGATACGCTCTAACCACTTAGGTACTTCCAAGCTGCGATGAGTCAAGATGCGATGATATGCCAGGCAGATACCAATACTACCCGTTAACCAGTGCAAGAAAATTGCCACACCCAAGGCAGACCAAGAGAAAAACCAGGGTGCAGATAAGGCTATGAGGTGAAAAGCAGCAAAAACGATAATGTTCACCCAACATAGGCGGAACTTTGCCTCTTCTGGTTCAATCTTTCGCTGTCTGTTGGGAGCAATTAATTGTTGTGTCATTTACTAACTTGTCCTAAAAAATACTTTGAGCTTACTTGTTATATAAGTCTTGGTGATTACGCGCTAATGCTTAACCTACGGGACGCTTGCTAGTCTTATAGTTATAATCTTAAATAAGTTTTGCAAGTACCGCTTACATTTTGCATTGTAACAGGTATTATTAATAGCTGCAAGTGACACTTACATTATTTCCTGGAAACTGATAGCAACTAAAATTATTTGTCTAATCTAACCAAAATAGAGACAAACATTTGCAACTATTGCTTTTCAGCTTTACCTAATATCTGGATTTGTTATATATATATATATGCCTACCCCCCGAAAGTCCACCAAAGCCCGTCTAATTGAAGCTGCTCTAGATTTATTTGCTGAGAGAGGTGTCACAGAAACTACCACTAAAGCGGTTGCAGAGCGCGCCCAGGTGAACGAAGTCACCCTATTTCGTAATTTTGGGAACAAGTACCGCTTGCTTTTGGCAGTAATTGAAGATTCAGCAGTGTTTGCTAAATTGGTTCATGCTTTGGTAGAACAGGCTAATACTAAGGATAATGTGGCAGATTTTCTCCAAGAATATGCCCAACAAAGCCTACTTACCCTTGATAAAGCACCAGATTTAGTTCGTTCTATTTTGGGAGAGGCTGGTAACTATCCTATGGAAAATCGTTTGGCGTTGGGCAAGGGTTTGAGTGAGGCAAATCGTTATGTCGCAGAATATTTAGAACAAGCGATCGCCAAATCAGGTTTATGTAGTAATCTCACCTCAGAACAAATTGTCAATCTACTCAACTTTCTCCTCTTGGGTTATTTCATCATTGAATCTAGTACCGAAGGCTATAGTTTCTCGGATGAGCAGAATGATTTTTTAGACAGTCTAGTAAGATTATTTTTACAAGGTTGTTTTACTTCATCTGCTGTAACTTCTGGAGTTACCGACACCAGTATTGTTAAAGTTGAGCCTGAGGGGGTAGCAGATTTACCAGCTAATTTAGTGCGATCGCTGTTTCAGAAAGCCAAAAAGACAGGAAAACAAGAATATGCTTTGGTATATGTGTTGTTTGGAGCAGGTTTATCATTAGAAGAAGTTTTACGTTTAGAGCGATCGCATTCCCTGTTTGAACCTCCCCAACATATATTACACATTAATGATGGTGCAGGGCGACAAGTCCCCCTAAATCAATGGGTGATGGGATTTCGCTATGGCTCAAAATCTACTAATCCCCTAATTCAATGGTTAAAAAGTCGCAAGGATGATCAGGCAGCGATCTTTATAAATGAAGCAAGTGACGCTATCACGGAAGCTGAGTTACAAAATATCTGGCAAGAGTTAAGCGCAGATTTGCTAACTCCCCAAGGAGAAACCCCAGTAATTAAGCAAGCCAGACAGACTTGGTGCGTGGAGATGTTGATGCGGGGGATAGAATTAGAAGACTTAAGTATTCTCAGTGGCATGGAAATTAAGCAGCTACAACAGTATGCCCAAAGAGCTAGAAACAAAGCAGCATTAGAAGCAGCAGTGCGTCTGGATCAGAAGCAATCTTAACAATTAACCCAATGAGAAAAAGTAGCAGCTTGTCCGCATCTATTTCCTTGTGAATCTAATAAATTCCAAATAATTGCTTTTTCAATAAAAAATCTGCGTCCTGTTTTAGATATCCTCACTCCAGAATAGTTATCTATATAACCTTGGGTTTTAGCTTGTTGTAGCATGGCTTGTCTGGCTTCTCTATTCACAGGTTCGGCGGTCAGTCGTGAAGGGGTTTGAGTAAAATCTGACCAACTCATTTCCCAGAGATTTAGAGCCATCTCATTGCCATAATTTAAGATGGGATCTGGTTCTGTTCTATGAGAAACCACAACAAAATTGGCTTTAAACAATGCTTGACTTTGTTGCTGTAGGGTTTCCTTTCTAGATATTAATTGATATCCCAAAAATTTATTAAAACTATCCAATAAAATTTGACTCCAGCTAATAACTTCTGGCTGCATCCAAATTAGTTGAGACATACTTCAAAAATGTAAAGAAAATTATCTATCCGCATAAAATGCACATAAAGATACATACTAAATATTAAACCTCATATACATAAATCGGAGAGTTATTATGAGCAATATGTCCTCAGCAAGACCCATAAGAACAACAGGGCGTTATCTAGTTCTTTTACCTGAAGAAAACGTTAGTTCGGGAATGTCCGCATTAAGCGATTCTACAGGGGTCAGAGATATTGACGATTCTGCTGCTAGTAATCTGGGAGTTGCTGTAGTCGATCTAGACCCGGATCAATTACAGTCTCTAACTACAGCCGTAGCTGGAGATGCACCGATGTTGGCGGTTGAACCAGAACAGATTTTATATGCTCTTGAAGGTGATTCTACTAGTACTCAGACAGCTAGTTATCTCCAAGGCTATAAAGATGGTGTCGCTAATTTAGTAGGTAGCTTAAACAATGGTACACTCACCCCAGACCAGCAAATAACAACTTCTAAATTTACTGATGCTGCTGCAACCTGGGGACTACAAGCCACCAAAGTTGTCAATAGTAGCTATAGTGGTTCGGGTATTAAAGTAGCGGTACTAGATACAGGTCTAGACTTGACTCATCCTGACTTTGCTGGTCGGATTATGACTAGTGAATCTTTCATTGGAGGGGAGGATGTTCAAGACTTAAATGGTCACGGTACTCACTGTATTGGAACTGCTTGTGGTTCTCTTACTCCCCCTGATCCATCTTTTCCGATGCGTTATGGTGTTGCTTATAATGCCGAAATTTTTGTAGGTAAAGTTTTAAGTAATGAAGGTTCTGGTGCTGATGGGGGAATTTTAGCAGCCATTGATCGCGCAATTAGTAGTAGGTGTCAGATAATTTCTATGTCTTTAGGTGCAAGTACTGTTGCTGGTACTCCTTTTTCCCCAATCTATGAATCTATTGCTCAACGCGCCCTGAGTCGAGGAACTTTGATTATTGCAGCAGCAGGTAATGAGAGTTTTCGACCAAGGTTCATTAATCCTGTAGGTCGTCCTGCTAACTGTCCTTCAATTATGTCGGTAGCTGCTTTAGATAACCAGTTACAGGTGGCTTATTTCTCCAATGGTTCAATTAATCCTGATGGGGGACAAATTGATATTGCAGCACCAGGAGTCGATGTCTATTCTACTTGGACAACTAAAGCCTCAAGCGATTCTTCTAGATACCTAAGTATTAGCGGTACTAGTATGGCGACTCCTCATGTCGCAGGAATTGCTGCTTTGTACGCGGAAGCAACAGGAAAAAGAGGGCTTGAATTATGGGGTATATTGATGCGAGATGCTCAAAGATTATCTTTACCTTCTGTTGATGTAGGAGTAGGCTTAGTTCAAGCACCTGTTTAATTTTAAAATGCGAGTGGGAATTCCCACCCTATTCATGGGGTGGGGAGCGACCCGCACCTTCGCTGAGAAAACGAGGGCGATAAGTTATTGGAAATAGGTTTACAGTTTTGGTACAAAATCTTTATCTACTAAGGCTTTCGGCTGCTATATAATTATTTTGGGCGCAAGGTAAAAACCATTATTGACGAAGTCGAAGGTACTCCGCCGTCTCACGGCGGAGTACCTTCGACCCAGGATTGGGAACTACCCAACCTAGATGTTCGACCAAGGACAAATACCTGACGGGACAGGGGCGACATAACTAGGGAAATAGAATAGAAATAGAATAAAAGATTGATAGTAGTACCGAAGGACTTTCGGGGAAAGAAATTGCCTGTAAAATTGTCGATCTGTCGGGGAATCAATGGTGGGAGATAAAACACATCGTTTGTACCAACAAATTCTAGATAAAAGGCGCAGTGCAGGAATGCCTTATCGCGAGGTAAGGAAGCCCGTGGGGTAAGCCCACACGGGATTAGTCACTTTTGACTATATTCAAGGTATTGAGATGTCCGAAATTAAAATATGTGTATCTATTGATGATGCTCATTTACCTCAAATACAACAAATTTCTGAACAATTACAGTCATCTGGGATGAGTGTAGAAGAAACATTGTCCAGTATTGGTGTGATTACTGGTTCGATTGAATCAGAACAAGTTAATAATCTTTATCAGATTGAGGGAGTACAAAATGTAGAATCTCAGCAGACTTACCAAATAGCACCTCCTGATTCTGATGTTCAGTAAGTCAGTGAATAGGTAATAGGGAATAGCCATTGAGAAACAGGGGGTGAGACACGGAAGAAGTAATACTTATTAGTTATTAGTTATTACTTATTACTTCTGAGTCCTTCACTCCTCGTCCTTTCATTGATCTCAATAATATTGCCATCAGGGTCTTGGGTAAATAATGCTTTGCGTCCAGAAGCACTCATTTGAACGGGGTAGTTATTATCTTGCAGTTTAGCTTTGATACTGGCAAGAGCGTCAGTTGCTAGGGCTAGATGCGGGTTTCTGCCCCATTTTGCCTCATTATCCACAGAATTAGCAAAATTTTGCTGTAGAATCAGATGAATTTGATAATTTCCGATTTGATACCAAAGACCAGGAAAGTTCAAAGCACGCTCCTTGGACTCTTCTAATCCCAAAATATCACCGTAAAAAGCTTGGGCTTTACTTAAATCTGATATCAAAATAGCAGTATGAACACATTGTAGAATTGCCATGATAGGAAATAAGTAATAAGTAATAAGTAATAAGTCAAAGGTCTCCAGGTCAGCAGTAATTAGCAATTATTATAGGTAATAGCGTCAATAATTTTGCCTAGCTAGTTAACTAGAGATCGCCAACTACAGAAATTACTCGTCTGTTGTTAGTTTGATCGCTGCTTACTACAGCATTATTTTCTTGGAGTTTAATCACTGCTTTATCTCCTGTTAATTCTAAAGGAGGGGAGATCTGCTGATAAAAGACATTTCCTCTAGCATCGATAGTTTCACTGGGAATATTCCAAGTAAGCTCACTAGCATAAAATTTAGCTGGATTAATCTTTCTGTTTCCTTTTACTCCTTGATTAAGATGGGCAATATTTTTAATTAAATCCAAATCCCCCTTATTTCCTGTGACTGTAATTTGACGTTGGCGATCTAGAATTTGAATTGGGCGATCGCTTATTATAGTGCGTTTTTGATAATTCCATGTTGCCGAATCTGTAGCCACTTGTAGCTGAGGAGACAGAGATATTAACTCAATGTTTTTGTTTAACACAACTGTATAATTCTCTAAATCCCATTGTCCCCTGTCTGCTACTAAACGGTCTGTAACAATTTCTCCTTGATAACGAACTACGCGCCAAGGTTTATTACCCACAATTTTTTGTTGAGGAATTTGCCATACTAAGCGGTCTGTTTCCAACCTTAAGAAAGGATCGGTGGTATTTACAACCACTTGACCCAATAACTCTAAATTTTCTGTATCAGTAAAATAAGTTGCTCTTTCTCCTTGTAAATTAATATTTTTACGACTACCAGTCAGATTTTGAGTTACTACTAAAATATTTTCTTGAGGTCGCCATTCTACAAGATTACTTTTAATAATTGTTTCATTGCGAGTATCTGTAGCAACCACATTATCTCTTAAAAAAATTAAATTCCCATTCTCTCGAACTTCCCCTTTATCCCCCTTGACTTTCAAAATAATTTTTCCGTCTTGGAGCAAGTTGGCTGTTACTTTTTCCAGATTAGCAATCTGTCTGTCATCAGTATATACAGTAACTTGTGATTTAATTTTCCACTTTAAATTACCTTGACTATTGGATTGTTCTAGGATGGCATTATTGAGGACTAATTCAGTATCTGAACGACCAGTAATTTCCTTTGCTGCTGTATCGGGGTTGGTCTGACTATTGGTTGATTGACAAGCAGAAATTCCCAATAGTAGTCCCGACAAGATTAGAAAACTGCAAGTTTTTAATAGTTTGTTGCTCATCAAAGTTAAATTACCGATCGCTCTACATTAGACTTATTGTATAAGTTCTATGAGAAACACTGTCTGCCATAAATCAGGTACTAGCTTGATTTTCATCTAAAATGCCAAATCCTGAAAAACGATAAGGTTCACTGGGTTTAGTTGCTTTTTGAATATCCTCTTTTATCTGATCTAGGTCTATGTAGCGGTCTGCCACATTAATTAAACTATCACTAGTCATGGAGCGCAAACTAACTACCTCCACCCTAGCACCACGATAGCTTACTGCATCTACAGCATAAGCTAGATCACCATCCCCACTGACTAAAACCGCAGTATCATAAGCTCCTACTAATGCCATCATATCTACGGCAATTTCTACGTCAAGATTCGCTTTTTTTGAGCCATCTGGTAGTTGTACCAAGTCTTTAGCGATGACTCTATAGCCATTACGGCGCATCCAGAGTAAGAATCCTTGCTGTTTTTCGTTGGTGCGATCTACTCCTGTATAGAAGAAAGAGCGCAGCAACCGAGAGCCTCCTGTCAGACGGGATAGTAGTTTACTGTAATCAATTTCTATTCCTAGCTGAAGTGCTGCATAAAAGAGATTCGAGCCATCAATAAAAATTGCGACACGACCACGATTTTCCAGTATTTGTTCGGCAGTGAAAATAGGATCGCTTTCAAAATTATCTAACATTTTTTTAAGCCTCTTTTTAAAAGAAAAAAAGTTATTTTATGAGCGGAACTACCTCCTTATCTATTGACTTTTATTGCTATATATCAGGATACATATAGTTAAGAGTCTTCAATATTTTCTGGTAATTCTAATTTGGCAAAGATCGGACGAGCTTTGCTGAGATTCTTATTTGCGGAAAATTTCCCCCATTGACAGTGTTTCTCAAAAGTATTTAGCTGGTTTATTTGGGTCTTGTTATTAAAATCCAGGTTAAAACCTAGTTGTTGATAAATATCGTTACTGAGATTGGGAATAATAGGTGAAAGCAAATAAGCACAGAGTCTTACTGATTCTAAAACAGCATACAAAATTACTTCGACTTCGGTTTGTTTGCCTTGTTTAAATAAACCCCAAGGTGCGCTGTCGTCTATGTATTTGTTACTAGCATTAATTAAAGCAAATATTTCTTCACAAGCTTGTTTAAATTGCAAAGTTTCATAAGCTTTAGTTACTTTTGTTCCTAATTCTTTTCCAATGGTTTTCAAAGGATGAGTTTCAGGATAGTCTGCTGTGGTTAAGCTTGGGCCATTACCTTGACAATATTTTTTGAGCATTCCCAAAGTACGGTTTAGTAAATTACCCAAATTATTTGCTAGATCTGCATTGAGAACTTCAATAAAACGAGCTTCACTAAAATCCCCGTCTTTCCCAAAATCAATGGCTTTGATAAAGTAGTAGCGCACCGCATCTGCACCATACTTTTCCACTAGAGCCAAAGGATCCAGGGTATTCCCCAGACTTTTACTCATTTTCAGTCCGTCTTTGGTTAAAAAACCATGACCAAACACTTTTTCTGGTATAGGCAATTCTGCGGACAGCAACATCGCTGGCCAATAAACCGCATGAAAACGTAAAATATCTTTACCAATTAGATGCAAATCGATCGGCCACCATTGGGATAAAGCATTGGTTAAATTAACCTCTTGCTCCGATTCTAGTAATGGGGTGACATAACCGAGTAAAGCGTCAAACCATACATAAATACTATGAGTTTCGTCTTTTGGGATAGGAAATCCCCAATCAACATTGACGCGAGAAATGGAAAAATCTTTTAAACCTTGTTTAACAAAATTTAAGACTTCGTTACGTCTAGTTTCGGGTTGAATAAAGTCGGGATTTTTAGCATACAGTTCTTCTAGGGGTTTTTGATATTTGGAAAGACGAAAAAAATAGTTTTCTTCATCGCGCCACTCTGCTTTTTTATTAGGATGCAGAGGACAAGTCCCATCATCGTTTAGTTCTCGTTTTTCTTTGAATTCTTCACAAGAGACACAGTACCAACCTTTTTGTTGGTCGAGATAGATATCTCCTTTGTCCCAAACTCGTTGGAAGAATTCTTTAACGATTGTTTGATGGTTGTGGTCTGTAGTACGACTAAAGCGGTCATATTGAATATTTAGTCGTTGCCAAAGAGCTTTAAACTGCTCTACTATGCGATCACAGTGTTCTTGGGGTTCTAACCCTTCTGCTTCTGCGGTACGCTGGATTTTTTGTCCGTGTTCATCTGTCCCTGTAATTAATAAGACAGATTTACCTTGAAGACGTTGCCATCTGGCGATAGCATCCGCCACCATCGTAGTGTAAGCACTACCAATATGAGGTACAGCATTAACATAGTAAAGGGGAGTAGTTAAAACAAATTTATGGTTATGGGATAGAGATTGATTCATTGAAGAAGATCGGGAAGAATATAGACCAGGGCTAACAGTAAATCCTAATAGCTTTATACTAGGTTTGACTTAATTATTTTAGTTGTTAGTTTAGGACATTCCACCGATCTGACATTTTTCATTTTTAATGCACTACTAACTAGTATTAGTTACAACAGTTTTTAATTGTCCTCTTGAGGGAAATACTTAATACTTGTTTGATTTCTTTAACAAATCTGGTTAACTCAAGTAATTTCGTTAATTTTCTTATTCCTAACTTAATTTCTCACTTACGTCTAGTTAATCTATTTTTAAGCAATATTAAAATTTTCTTAAGAACTTTCTGGGAAATTTGGTTACTGTCGAGGAAGCTTCTTCATAGGGTATAGGTGATAGGTTATAGGTAGCATACTATATACTTTATACTTTTTGTTTACTATTGTGATTTTCTTCAAGAGCAAGCCTGATATATTTATCCCCCACCCTCATTCCACATCCCGCCCGTTGACCTGAATACCATAAATGATGAATAATCCCCGTCTAATTGCTCAATCCTTACTATCAATGATGACTGTTCGAATAGCCACTTGCTACGAAAACCGCATTCCTCAAGATGTTCCTGTGGTAGTCATTAGCAACCATCGTAGTTTTCTAGATGCGATAATTCTAATTCAAACTTTGCCCTATCCTTTACGTATTGCTTGTCATCATTACATGGGACAAACCCCAGGAATTCGCAATATGGTAGAACTTTTAGGTTGTTTTCCCCTCGCTCAACCCAAACAAAGAAAACGACAATTTTTTGAGCAAGCTAGTAAATTTCTGACTTCTAGACAGTGGGTAGGGTTATTCCCAGAAGGTACACAGCCAATGGTTGAACCGACTAAACCCCTTGATGTGGGTAAGTTTCATCGGGGATTTGCTCATTTAGCACTACAAGTTAGGGTACCCAATTTAGTTATTTTACCAGTAGCGATCGCATCTTTATCAGAAACAATTTATCAAACTATTCCCATTCATTGGTTAAGTTCTTTGGATGCTTCCGAACCCTTTTTTCACCGTAGCGGTCTTCACCCGATGGTAGTATATCATCGTACTTGCGTTTTATTTGGTCATCCTTATTGGATTAGCACACAGCAGCAACAAGAGTATCAAGGAAAACAAGCCAAGCAGTTAGCCACCCAAATTACTGAGTACTGTCGGGAACAAATAATAGAGTTATTAGCTCAAGGTTGCTATTAAAAATAAGAGATAATAAAAAATAAAACGTGACAATAGCTAAATCGTTAACAAACTCCTTTTATAACTCCTCATTTCAATTACTAACACCACAACAGAGTCCCTCGGATTATCCCTTGTTTCTCTATCTCCCAGGAATGGATGGTACAGGGAGACTCTTTGAGAATCAGACTGCAAAATTAGCTTGTTGTTTCAATCTGCGATGCTTATCCATTTCTCCCCATGATATGAGTGAGTGGGGAAAATTAACCACAACTGTAATTAACTTAATCGAAGATGAACTAGTTGCTAGAGGAAAAGACAGCCTATATCTTTGTGGTGAATCTTTCGGTGGGTGTTTAGCCCTAAAAATTGCGGAAGCTAGACCAGAATTGATTGAAAAACTGATCTTAGTTAATCCTGCTTCTGCTTTTAACCGCCAACCTATTTTAAGTTGGGGAATCCCGATTACTCGCTATTTACCAGATTGGCTACATCGTACTTCTGCTGTGGCACTATTACCTTTTTTAGCAGAATTAAACCGCATCAAAGGGACTAATAGCCTTGCTTTACTAGAAGCGATGAAATCCCTTCCTTCAGAGGTTGTTAGTTGGCGTTTATCTTTGCTACAACAATTTGCGGTTTCCGAGTCTGGATTATCCTCTTTTCAGAAACCAACTTTGGCGATAGCCAGTGCAGCAGACCGCCTATTACCCTCTGTTACAGAAGCTCAGAAACTAGTTAATATTTTTCCCCAGGGAAAGATGGAAATTTTGCCAGAAAGCGGTCATGCTTGTCTGTTAGAGGGGACTACAGACTTGTACGAGATTTTGTGTAAAAATCAATTTCTGTAACTAGACCTTAGCTTCCAAAGATTTGAGATATTCTGTGTTAACTCCAGATTCTCTAATTAAAGCAATCTTACCTGTACGGGCGATTTCTTTGATGCCAAACTTATTCAGCATTTGAATAATAGCTACCATCTTACCAGGGTCGCCCACTACCTCAATAGTTAAAGTATTTTCGGAAATATCCACAATACGAGCGCGGAAAATCTGGGCTATTTGAATCACCTCTGCTCTATTAGAAACTGTAGCTTTCACCTTAACCAACATTAACTCTCGCTCTACGCAGGGAATCTGAGTAATATCTTGAACTTTGAGAACCTTAATTAACTTGTATAGTTGCTTAATTAACTGTTCTATTACCTGATCGTCTCCTGGTACAACCATTGTAATGCGAGATATTCCTACTTGCTCCGCTGGCCCTACTGCGAGACTTTCAATATTAAATCCGCGACGTGCAAACAAACCTGCAATACGAGTTAAAACCCCTGCTTCGTCTTCTACTAGTACGGAAATAGTGTGCTTCATCTTAGTTTCAGCCAAAAGTCCTCTACCCTATATCAAAAGTAATATAGTAATCTATCATAATAATTGAATCAATGTTATTGGCGATTAATTGTTGTTGTATGTCAAACAGCAGAAAAGGGATTATGGGCGGTTGAAACCACTCCTATACAAGCAAAATCCCCCCGAAGCTGATTGTTACTATTCGGAATCTGTTAGTCAGGGTCGTCAGACTTCGTTTATGTGTATGCCTCCTGACTTACACCTCCCCAACCTTGTGATAAATTGATCTTTTGTCGAAGGTACTCCGTAAATGATAGGCGGAGTACCTTCGACTTCGTCAATCAACTAGCTTCATTAGTTTAGTATCAGGATTTTTCAGGCTAAATTCCTACTTCGTTGCAATTCATGGATTGATGCAGGAATAAACCTCAAATAAATTATTCTACGAAACAAGCTGAGTGAGTAGTGAGGAAAGAGCGATCGCCTTTTAATAGATATTATCGATATTTTGTCTTTTGTCAATGCTAAATAAGATTATGGCTTTGATGTCACACCATCAGGCTTCTGAGTCTATTCTCATAAGGAGAATAAGATGAACGCCAAATTTTTTCCATATAACTGTCGGTATATTTTTCAACATAATCTGAATACCATTTTAAAAATGTCTCTTCTCCTAACACTTGATAAATGAGTTCATATTGTGCAATTAATAATTTTTGATTGCTCTTAATTACAGATTTGGGATGTTTTTCAGGTTCTTTAATTAGATATTCGTAGTAACTTTTTGATTTTGGGGAATAGTGAATATAATATCCAAAGTATTTATCACAAAAATCATGATAATCTTTACTGAATACAATAAAAATCTGCCACATTTTATCGATCAATTGCATCGATTGACTTATAATTAGTGTAATTGACTTATCTTTTAATTCTTTATTGTAGGACTTTAACCATAACCATTTCTTGGTTTCTTCAAAAATGTCTTGAGCTTCGTCAAAAGATAAATCCCATGTCTCTAGAAATCGGTTTACAACAGCATCATTTTGATATTTTTTTAAATCTTCTAATGTAGATTTCATAATTATTTTTTTTGTTTTTGCGCTCAACATAGTTAGTCTATATAAGAATCCATTTTTATCTGGTTATTTATAATAATATTATTTTTTTTATAAAAATTGCTTCCAAAAAATTACTGATTTTTAAGTGAATTTACGAATTTTTGTTTTCAGTAAAAACACTGATACTTAGTAGAGGGAAAAGTTTTGTCAGTATTTTCTTGGAGCAGGATGATTTAAAGAGGGGTAGTCCTAAAGATGTAATAAGCTGCTACGCAGCTAGATTGTATAATATCAAGACAAGACAAATCAGCGATACCCAACAGAAATGCCAGCTAAAAATCATCTTTCTCCAGAGCAAAAAGAAAGACTAATTAAAACCTTAAAAGAAAGTGATAAT
>JASJCP010000117.1 GCA_030065935.1 Xenococcaceae cyanobacterium MO_167.B27 | reverse complement strand
CTTGAATCCTCTTAGCTGTTTCATAGCAGCATTTTACCACAAATGAGCTATTCCTGTAACCCGTTTACTCTTGTCCAAAATTCATCCCTCCACGGGACGTGGGGGTCTTCTTTTGGCGGAAAGATAAACAACTGCAAACATTCCCTACTCCATAAACAGCAAAACGCTATATCATAGCACTTATTGCAGCAGGTAGTGATAAATGCAAAAACAACAAGCGTACATAGTTCTAATTTTAGGGCTAGTTATAGTTGCGATCGCAACTTTGGTAAATCTTCCTCCCCAAAGAGGTTTAGACTTGAGAGGAGGAGCGCAGTTAACCATTCAAGTTAAAACTACAGAAGAAGTAACCCAGATAACCCCTGACAAACTAGAAGCAGTTAAAAATGTCATCAGTAACCGAGTCAATAAACTGGGGGTCTCCGAAGCTATAGTACAAACTGCCAATAAAGACCGAATAATTGTACAATTACCAGGAGTCAGCGACCCTCAAGACGCAGAAAAAGTCTTAGGTGGTACGGCACAATTAGATTTTAGAACCGAAACTCAAGACCCAGAAATTAGAGCAGAATTAAATGTTCGTCAGCAAGAAATATTAGAACTTTTACAAACTCAAACTCCCGAGAATGCCGAGACTGTCGCCGAAGAAATTGCAGCTAAACAAGATAGAATTGCCGAACTAAGCGATCAACTCTACGAAAAAACGGGTTTAACAGGGAAAAATCTCAGTAGAGCTTATTATGGTGCAGGGGAAATAGCTAATAGTTGGGAGGTCTATCTCAATTTTAATTCTGAGGGTGCAAAACAATTTGCGGAAATCACCAAAAGCATTGCTGGTACAGGGCGTACTTTAGGGATTTTCCTTGATGATGAATTAATTAGTTCCCCTGGAGTAGATGGAAGATATGCTCAAACTGGTATCGCTGGTGGGAATGTATCGATTAGTGGTAATTTCACTCAAGATGAAGCCAGACAACTTTCTCTACAACTAGAAGGCGGAGCTTTACCCCTACCTGTAGAAATCGTCGAAAACCGCACTGTAGGAGCAACTTTAGGACAAGATAGTGTGCGTCGCAGTATCTATGCAGGAGTTGCAGGTTTAGCACTGGTTTTAGTGTTTATGGTTTTATATTACCGTCTGCCAGGAATTATTGCGGATATTGCCCTAGTAATTTATGCTTTATTCACTTTAGCTTGTTATTCCTTAGTAGGAGTTACTTTAACTTTACCTGGTATTGCAGGATTTATTCTCAGTATTGGGATGGCGGTAGATGCTAATGTGCTAATCTTTGAGCGTACTAGAGAAGAGTTACGCAGTGGTAAAACTTTATATCGTTCCGTGGAATCTGGTTTTTATCGCGCTTTTTCCAGTATTATCGACAGTAATATCACTACCTTAATTGCTTGTATCTTCCTCTTTGCTCTTGGCTCTGGTTTAGTAAGAGGTTTTGCTCTAACTTTAGGCATTGGGGTATTAGTGAGTATGTTTACTGCCGTAACTTGTAGCCGAACTCTGATGCTATTTACAGTTTTGAATATATCCAGTGTCAGGAAAAAACCCGAATTATTTTGTCCTAACCTCAATCAACAAGTAGTAAGTAGTAAGTAGTTAGTAGTTAGTAGGCTTTTCTTGCAATAGGGATTAGCAACTAACCACTAACCACTAACAAATAACCACTAACCATCAACAATTAGCAATTAGTAATTAGTAATTAATGAAATGATTAGTATCGTTAAAAAAACTGGTTTATCGTGGAGTATTTCAGGGTTAGCTATAGTTTTGAGTATTGCAACCATGATCTATTCCATAATTACCTTAAATGCACCAATTCGCCCAGGATTAGACTTTATTGGTGGTACTCGCCTCCAAATTGAAAGAGACTGTTCTATTGCTGGAAATTGCGATCGCCCGATAGTGGTAGCAGAAGTTAGGCAAACTGTAGAAGCTCAAGGTTTTGCTAATCCCACAATTCAACTATTAGGTGATGAGCAGGATATCTTATCAGTACGCACCAAAAATCTTGATGTAGAACAAAGAACCCAACTACAAACTGCCCTAAGCGAAAAAATTGGACAATTTGACCCCAAAACTATCCAAATAGACTCCGTTGGTCCTACTATTGGACAAGAATTATTTGTCTCAGGAATGCTAGCATTAATTGCTACTTTCTTCGGTATTGTGGTTTATTTGAGTGTGCGATTTCAATTTGACTATGCCATATTTGCGATCGCAGCCCTATTCCATGATGTGGTGATTACCGCAGGAATTTTTGCAGTTTTAGGTTTAGTATTGAATCTAGAGATAGACAGTCTTTTCTTAGTGGCATTATTAACTATTATTGGATTTTCTGTTAACGATACAGTAGTTATCTATGATCGCATTAGAGAAACTATTGCTAATAATCCCGAACGCTCGATCCAAGAAATTGTTGATAGTGCAGTTAACCAGACTTTAGGTCGTTCCATAAACACCACGGTAACAACTCTATTACCCTTGGTGGGTATTTTTCTGTTTGGGGGAGAAACTCTGAAATTTTTTGCTCTGGCTTTAATTATTGGGTTTACTTTAGGAGCTTATTCTAGTATTTTCATTGCTAGTACCTTGTTAGCTTGGTGGAGAACTCGTCAAGGAAATGACAAGATGGATTTATCAGGTGTCAAATAAATCCAGATTTTAAGTTTTTATGAAATCATCAGACCCCAATTTCGCGAAGAAAGTCAGGAAATTTTATCGACTCACAGTATATTTTCGCTGGATACTTGTGGGTTTGTCCTGGTCAACTTTTGGTGTTTATGGAATTTGGGGTTTACGCTTCGAGATTAGTCTTTGGTTAGAATATTTTACCTGGGCAGCAGTGCGCTATGGTTTAGCTTTTAATATTATTCCCACTACTTGTTTAGCCTTTTGTATTGGTCTGACTATCTCAGTTTTGCTGTGGCAAAGTAGAAATATTCTCTGGGGACTACCACCCCAAGAACAACAGAATTTAGAAAGACAAGTAGAGCGTATTTTAGCCAAAGGCGAGAGTCATCCTCTAGCTAAGTGGTTAAACTGAGGGCAGGGAATAGGGATTGGTGATTGGTGGTTGGTGATTAGTGATTGGTGAGACCTTCGGTAGTCGCTTCGCGAGTGGGAGATTAGGCAATAGGTAAACTATTTTGTAGAGCCTACTATCTGATAAATGATGATTTAGGCTCCTTGTTCGATACAATCCATCACCTGTAGATAAGCAGGGTCATCTGGTGTAACTTCTCTTTCTTCGATCGCATTGTCATTACGAATTGCTCTTTTAGCATTATCAGCAATAACTACATTAGAAATTAATTCTAGAGCATCCAGGCGATCGATGTTATTCAGTGCATCTGCATATTTTCGACTATGAGTAGGTCGAACTGACTCTTGACAATAATTCGATAATTCACGACTTTCTGTCATAACTTCAAAAGCAAATTCTTTTTCTATATCGTTGCCATATAGTGCTTTATAAAGCAGATTAACCATTGAAGCATCATGATGTGGAATCGAATATTTTTCTTCTATTTGGGGCCAATATCTTAAAGCTTTTAATCCTTCTAATGCACCTTTCTTTAAACCCGTATTTTCACACCACTGTTCAAATTCTTCGATACTGAAGGGACAGCGACCATTTTCCAGCATCCCATGAGCTAGCACTTGTCCAGCTTGGAAATTTCTAGTAGGTTTCCCTGTTACGGGAAGCATCATACTTCCTCGTACATCTGCTACCATTGCGGTCAGTTGTGAAAAAGTATGATCTCGTACTCTTTCTGTAAAAGCACCTTTATTGAGGGTAGCTTCAATTCTGGGGACAGCATATCCCAATTCAGTTAAAGCTATAGTTTGCTGGTTATAGAGTTTATGACGATCTTTCCGTGACATGGAAACGGTTGCTGCTTGATCGAGACATTGATTGAGCAATAATGTAAGCAAGGTGGGGAGTATGCCAGGATTATCCTGATGATATTCATATCCAAAGCCAGCAAAGATAGATGCCATGTTTTTCGCAGCTTTAATATATTGCGCCTCTACATTGTGAATACCAGGAGCAACTTGAAGATTAGGAGAAAGTTTATTTAATATGTGCGCTCCTATTAAAGCGGTTAGAGCATCGGGATGACAAAAGTTAGCCGTAAAGCTATCTACTGGGTCACGCAAAGCTCCATGACGGTGAAAACCAGAGAAAAATCCTAAGTTGGGATTTTTCTCACACAGTACATAAGAATTATTGTTGACCCGATCATGGTTGAAAGAGCCAGCCAGACAAGCAAGTACCACTTTGTTACGGTTGAGTTTTTTTCTTATGGTACAGGCTTCAGCAAGGTCTTGTTCTACGTATTTACTATTCGCGCTCAAAATTACCAGATCGCACTTAGTAATAAGATATTCTAAATTATTAGGAACTGAATCACTCCCCTCTTTGTGGCTAGCCATCCGATTCATTTTAGCAACGTGCCTAGGATCCATTCCTTTGATTTCATCTTCCGAAAAACCCCCTAATAATTCTCTACCAGGACGAGGAGCTAGTAATAAAGATTTTGCACTTTTTTGCATGGCTGAATTATAAGCAAGAGAAGCTGGATACAGACCAATGCTGTAAAAACCAACTTTCGCCTTTTCTAATTGACGGATGCGTTGTTTAATGATTCTTTTATCCAATGAATCATCAAAGAAACTGTTTTTCATTACTGGGTATCGTCCTAACTCTTCCTAACTATAAATTTGGCTTTGACAGTGGGAGGTATTAATAGTTTATCAATAGTAATATGAATAATATTGAGTCTGTTCAATGATCTTATTGTTTAGTAAACTACATTCCCTATCTCAAACATTTTCACTCTTCACTACAACTGAAGTATGATAAGAAATGCCACAATAGGAAAATAATCCAGCAAACTCAAGCCTAATCAAGCTAATAATGCCAGTAACTCCACAACAACTAATCAAATGGAAGCAGCAAGAAAGATCGATCATTGGTCTTACTGCTTGGGATTATAGTATTGCTAGAGTTTTAGATGAAGCAGGAGTCGATATTATCTTAGTAGGAGACTCTTTAGCAATGGTGGCATTAGGTCATTCTACGACTTTACCTGTCACTATCGATCAGATGATTCACCATGCTGATGCCGTGAGTCGGGGTGTAAACAGAGCCTTAGTAATATGCGATTTACCATTTCTCAGTTATCAAGAAAGTCTCACCAAAGCGATTCATTCTGCTGGAAGAGTTCTCAAAGAAACTCAAGCTGGTGCGGTTAAAGTAGAAGGGGGATATCCCAGAATTATCGAAATTGTAGCAGAATTAACTACGATGGGCATTCCTGTAATGGGCCATGTGGGTTTAACTCCCCAATCCGTGCGCCTTCTAGGCTATAAACAACAGGGAAAAACTATGGATGAAGCAGATCGGATTCTGGATGAAGCGATAGCCTTATCCCAAGCAGGAGTATTTGCGATTATTCTAGAGCATATCCCAAGCGATTTAGCTGGTACCATTACAGCTAGGCTTCCCATTCCTACTATTGGTATTGGTGCTGGTGCAAAGTGTGATGGACAAATTTTAGTCACTGCTGATCTGCTGGGTTTATCAGAAAAGATCCCACCCTTTGCCAAATCTTATGTCAATATGCGTCAAATTGTGAAAGATGCTGTTGAGGAATTTGCTAACGAAGTGCTAAATTATCAATTCCCTAAAGATTAATTACTACTTCTCTATGACTCAAGTTGTTGCAACCTTCTATAAATTCGTATCTTTACCCGATTGTGCTTCTATCAGACAACCTTTATTAGAATATTGTCTGAGCCACAATATTAAAGGTACTATTCTACTGGCAACAGAAGGAATTAATGGTACAATTTCAGGCGATCGCTCTAGTATTGATGTAGTGTTAGCTCGGTTGCGAAGTGATCCACGTTTAGCAGACTTAGAAGCCAAAGAATCTAGTGCTGATTCACCCCCTTTTGGCAAAATGAAAGTGAGGCTAAAACAAGAAATAGTAACTCTTGGTATCCCAGAAGTCGATCCTAATCAGCAAGTAGGGAAATATATTACCCCTCAAGAGTGGAATAAAATTATCAGCGATCCAGAAGTAGTAGTATTGGATACCCGCAATAATTATGAAGTAGAGATTGGGACTTTTAAAGGAGCAAAAAACCCTGAAACTGAGTCTTTTCGTCAATTTCCTGAATATGTAGCCAACAATCTCGATCCACAGCAACACCCCAAAGTTGCTATGTTTTGCACTGGTGGTATTCGTTGCGAAAAAGCTTCATCCTATATGTTGGCTCAAGGATTCAAAGAAGTTTATCATCTTAAAGGCGGTATTTTAAAGTATCTGGAAGAAATACCTACTGAGTCTAGTCTCTGGGAAGGAGAATGTTTTGTCTTTGATGAGAGAGTCACTGTAAAAGACGGACTAGAATTGGGTAACTATGATATGTGTTATGCTTGCGGTCATCCCATTTCAGAAAAGGATAAAGAATCTCCCCACTATGAACCTATTGTGTCTTGTCCCTATTGTTATGACAATCTAACTCCCGAAAAAAAAGCGCGTCAACAAGAAAAACAAAGACAAAGAAATCATCTACAATAGAAGCTAACTTAAAATATTTCTGGATGAAAATTATTTTAAGTAATATCATCTATCATCAATAAAATTTAGTTTTCAGTCCAAAAACTTTATCGACAATGACTATACCGAAAAAAATATGGTTCTTATGGTATCAAGGACTGTCAGAAGCACCATTAGTTGTCAAAAAGTGTTATGAATCTTGGAAAAAGTATAATCCTGATTGGGAGGTTATTTTTCTAGATGAAAGCAATATATCAGACTATATTACTTATTCTCTACCAACAGAAAAGCTACACCAATTATCTAAAAACCATCAATCTGATCTTCTCCGACTTGAATTACTCTCCAAATATGGAGGTGTTTGGGCTGATGCAACTAGTCTCTGTCGAGTACCCTTAAACAAATGGTTAGGAAACTATACTCAAGCTGGGTTTTTTGCGTTTATATACAACACAAGAGGCTACGGATGGATTTTTAGTTGGTTTCTTGCAGCAGAAAAATCCAATTCCATTATAGTAAAAATGAACCATAAATTCATTAGTTTTTATGGTGATAACGAATTTTATCATAGTGGCAAAATAGCCCAGAAAAGAATTAATTTTTTGAAAAAGTTTTTGAATCGCAAATATAAAACCACTAGATTTTGGAATTCCTGGCTTGTTAGAAAAGTTTTTAGAGTTTATCCCTATTTTATTTTCCATTTTATCTTTGCTACTTTAATCAACTCAGATAAGAAACTTCTAGCACTGTACAAAAAAATGAAACCATATTATAACACTGGCGATATGTTGGGTAAATATGGTTTGCTGCGTCCTTTAACCAAAGAAATAAAAGAAAGAATCGATAGTAGGATTGATCCAGTTTATAAATTAAGCTGGAAATATAAACAAGAAAATTATTCTTCTTCATGTGTCTTACATTATTTATTAGAAGAAACAGAATAAAACACAACTAAATTTAAATTTAAATATAAGTAAAAATAATAGATAAGTATGAAGAAAATTCGTTCCCAGAAAGAAATTAGAGTTTTTGGTATTAGAAGAAGTGGCAATCATGCAGTTATTTCTTGGATTATAGATAATTACCCAGGAAAAGTAGTTTTTATTAATAATATTAACTTTCAAGATACAATTGATTTCCCGATTCAACCTTTTAATATTGGCTGGAAGCGTCCTTTCGTGGATCATATGGTCATTAAAGGATTACAATATTGGCGATGCAAAAAAAACTTAAAACCTAAAAGAAAACTGATAAGTTTAATCAAGTATATCTTGGCTATACCAGAAAGATTTACTTTATATTCTAGAGATAAGTTTATTGATATCGAATACGCAAGATTGGTCAAAAAAGACCTTCTAATGTATAGTTTTGAAGATATCTCTAGCAATGATTCTAGATTAATAGAATTTTATAAAAATCAGCCCCAGTATATTGGAAATAGTTACCAAAAGATTAACTTATTAGTTTTGAGAGACCCCTGGAACTTGTTTGCTAGTATGCTCAAAACAAATATGTTTGAACGTAATGAGCAAGATAAAATTAGATATATCAATCTTTTTAAAGAATATGCTAAAGAATTTATTAAAAGCTCAAAAAATGAAACTTCTGAAGTGGTTTGTGCAAATTACAATAAATGGGTTTTTGAACCAGATTATAAAGTAGAATTAGGACAAAAGCTGGGGTTTTCTGCTAGTGAAGAACCTTACGAAAAATTATCTAATAGAGGTGGTGGTAGCTCTTTTGATGGTCGAAATTATCAATCTAATGCCTCTTCTATGAAAGTTTTAGAGAGATGGAAAGTTTTTCAAAATGATGAATTTTATCAAGAAATATTTACTGATTCAGAGCTTGTAGAGCTTGGAATTGAGATTTTTGGCGATATCACAGGTCTTTATACGTAATAAAGTAAAACAAATTATTTTTTGAATATAAGTATCAGCATATTATAAATATGCCAAAAACTTTTTTTGAATACTTGTATAGTATTCTTGTCCAAACAAAAACATATTGTAGATAAAGTTCATGTCTAAAATAGCAACAGTCTTAACTGACAAAATCTGTTTTGCTACCTTAGCTTTAGGAAAAAATTACCGTACTTTAGCAAAAGTCTTGGCCAAAGATATCGAAAAATATGCACCTCAAATTCCTTTTGTAATATTAACTGACAAACCTGATGATTTTACTGATTATAGTAATGTTTTAGCGTTTAAACATCATCAGCAAAGTATTGGCTGTTATCATGATAAAAGGTTTGTCATAGCTAAAGGCTTATCTTTGTTTAATTCCTGCATTTTTATTGATGCAGATATGCGGATACTAGCTCCTGTTCAACAAACATTAGAATGTCAGCCAGGAATTACCTCCCATACAGTCTGGACTAATATATTAAAACACAATAAAAAAGAATTTGAAATTAAGCTCCTCTCTCGCATGGCAGACAAATTAAGCCTAAATTTAGAGGAAATAAGTTTTGTTCATGAATGTCTTTTTATAGTAACTAAAGATTCAGGTAAAGAGCAAGAATTTCTGAAGCAATGGGATAGAATTGCTCCTTATTTTGAGCTAAATGGATTTTATCGAGGTGAAGGGCATACAATTGGTTTAGCAGCAGCGAAAGCAGGATTAATGATTAAACAAGATTTAATGAACTCAATCCCTTTTTTTAAGGATAAATTAGAAATCAACAAAATCAAAAAAGATCAACCCACCCCCAATCAAATTTTAGAACTTCTCGAAATTCAAAAAAGGTACGAGTATCCTTCAAGAAAGTTTGTTAACAAAGTCATAAGTAAAATCAATAAAACCTTTACTTATATGCGGTGCTTATTATATTGGAGAATGGTAACTATTAAAAATTTTAAGTTTTATTATTTGTGACTACTCTATTAACCGACAAGGAAAGGGGAAATAACGATAAAATTAGATCAAGTAACAAGATTAATTTAGTTTCAGCAGATTTATGACTTCTTTAGTCGCAGTAGAAAAGAAAAAATTAGACAAACCACCATTAGAAATTCACTATCTTGGCGATCGCGTTTTACGGCAACCAGCAAAGCGTATTGCTAAAGTTGATGATAATATCCGCCAACTAATTAAGGATATGCTGCAAACTATGTATAGTGCTGATGGTATTGGTTTAGCAGCACCACAAGTAGGGGTTAATAAGCAACTGATTGTAATTGACTGTGAGCCAGATAAGCCAGAAAATCCCCCTTTAGTGTTAATTAACCCGAAAATAATTAGATATAGTAGTCAAACTTGCAATGCAGATGAAGGCTGTCTCAGTATTCCTGGGGTATATCTGGAAGTAAATCGCCCTGAAGCGGTAGAAGTTTCCTATAAAGATGAACAGGGTAAACCTCGCAAGCTTCAAACTTCAGGGTTACTAGCTAGAGCCATTCAACACGAAATGGATCACCTCAACGGAGTGATGTTTGTAGATCGAGTGCAAAATGAAATTGCTCTGACTGAAGAATTGAAGAAAAAAGGTTTTTCCGTCAGCGCAGTTAAGCCAATTAGATAGATAATGTCTATTATTAACAAAATTTAAGGAGACATTTTTAATGACCCCTATCACCGTTAAAAGCGGTATTTTACTAGCTCTGTGCTGTATTACTGCGATCGCAGGAGTAGGCTCAGTGTTTGAATTATCTTCTGGTGAACCAGAATTAGGCAGCCTAACAACAGGTATTATCTTAGCTGGTAGTGTACCCTTAACTGGGATTTTATTTTGGGCAGCAGTGCAAGATACTAAAGCTAATCAATGATAATCTAACTAGAGGGGAAGGAGTTTTGTTGAGGTGCAAGGGTATTCCCAAGCATCCCTCAATCCTTCTTCCTTAAAAACTTTAGTCTAAAAAACATGGACTCGATATTTGAACTTCCCAAGTGAAGTTTACCAGGGTTGATGGTAAAGGTGTCGAAGATTTTAGTTCAAAGCTACTATAAACAAGGTTTTAAAGCCGTAAAATCGATTTTACGGCAGGAAGATTAATCTTAGTTTAGGTAGATTTTTTAGGAGAAAGCAACATCATCATATTGCGTCCTTCCCTTTTAGGATATTGCTGTACTTCGGCAAAATCTTCTAAGTCTGATGCCATTCTTCTGAGTAAATCTTCTGCTAGATTAGCGTGCTGAATCTCTCTTCCTCTAAAGCTTACAGTAGCTTTAACTTTATCTCCTGATTTGAGAAAACGTTGAGCATTTTTGACGCGCACATTGTAATCATGCTCTTCAATTTTGTAGCGCATCTTCACTTCTTTAACATCAGCATTGTGCTGTTTTTTCTTAGCTTCTTTAAGTTTTTTGTCTTGCTCGTATTTATATTTACCGTAGTCCATGATCTTACAGACGGGGGGGTCTGCGGTTTCACTGATCAGAACTAAATCTAAGTTTTTTTCTTGAGCCAACACTAGAGCTTCTCTAGGGGAAATAATCCCGACTTGTCCGCCGTCACTATCAATTACCCTAATTGTGGGAAAACGGATTTGTTCGTTAGTTTTGGTTAGATCGCGATTACTATTGTTGCGTCTTTTATCTCTCACAGGCGTATATGTTTGAGTCTATAGAACGGATAAAGAGTAGATATTCTGTATATTGTTATTAATCATTGTAGCTATATTTTTGTTGATCAATCATTAATTTAGTTTGAGTTTCTAATTTAGCTTACTTTTAATTCCTGCCTCAATATAGCTAAATATATAATTGATAGAGTTACCCGTGAATTATTAGAATAAGGTAAATATTTTTTAAGCTGAACATTTTGCTAAAAAATCAACCTTGGCAACAACGCATTGGTAATCAAAGAGAATGGATTTGGCGTGGGTGGCAAATTCGCTACACTTACATCAGAAGTATCAATCAATACCATCAATTTCGACCACCCCTAATTTTGCTTCATGGTTTTGGTGCTTCCATCGAACATTGGCGTAACAACATACCTGTTTTAAGACAAAACTACACAGTATATGCTCTTGATTTATTAGGTTTTGGTGCATCACGAAAAGCTGATACTAATTACACCATTAATCTTTGGGTAGAACAAATTAGGGATTTTTGGCAAATCTTGATTAATGAACCTGTAATATTAGTGGGTAATTCTATTGGCTCTTTAGTATGTTTAACTGCAGCAGCTACCTATCCTAATATGGTCAAAGGATTAGTGATGCTAAGTTTACCAGATGTTTCTCTAAGACAAGAGATGCTCCCCAAAGTAATTCGACCTTTGGTAACAACAGTAGAAAATTTAGTAGCATCGCCATTATTAATCAAGAATCTCTTAAAAATAGTAAGACGACCAGGGGTAATTCGCAATTGGGCAAAAGTAGCCTATGGAGATAAAACTGCTATTAATAAAGAATTAGTTACTATCTTATCTGCTCCTGCTTATGATGAGGGGTCAGAAGCAACTTTTTATGCTTTATTTCAAGGAGCAAGAAAAAGCCAGTTTGCACCTGCGGTTAAAGATATGCTGCCTCAATTAGATATCCCCATTCTTTTAATTTGGGGACTGAAAGATCGGATGATTCCTCCCAATTTAGCTGGTATGTTTGCCAAACTCAATCCTCGGGTTGAACTAGTAGAATTAGCAGGAGTTGGTCACTGTCCCCATGATGAGTGTCCCCAAAAATTTAATCAGCTTCTTTTAGATTGGCTAGAGAGAACAGTAATCAGTAAGAAGGATGAAGGATGAAGGATGAGGAAGTCATCAGTTATCAGTTATCATCAACCACCTCCTCCCCAGTCCCCCATTACCCATCCCCCAGTCCCCCCGAGAGGAGACTTAATATATCTAGGTATTGAAGCCAAAAGAGGAGGACACGGGTGAGCGGGAGCACGGCTCACCGTAAGATGTCCGTATCGACTTTGTAATGAAGTCTCCTTCGGTGCCCCAATCCCCCAATCCCCATTACCCAATCCCCAATCAACTATCAATGCGAACTATTGCTGAGATTAATGACAAAATTCTCTCTGGTCAAGTATCCGCTTGGACGGTAGAAGAATTGAAAGCGAAAGTACAAGATATAGGTGTCAAACAAGCTTTTCAAGAAGTGGATGTAATTTGTACTGGGACTTTTGAACCGATGGAGTCTTCAGGCGCAATTATTAATTTAGGACATACTGACCCACCGATTAAGATTAGTCAATGTTGGTTTGATGGTGTACCTGCTTATGCTGGTTTTGGAGCAGTAGATTTGTATTTAGGAGCTACTGCGGTCAGCTTCAGGAGCTTCGGGAGCGATCTCCCAGACTCCAGTACTAACGAGATCAAAGACATAGACACTAACTCAAAAATTAATCTGAAACGGGGTGGGGGTCATGTAATTGAAGACCTCATTGCAGGAAAAACCATTCATTTTAAGGCATTAGGACAACCAACAGATTGCTATCCTAGAGACTCTTTTGAAAATACCATTACCAAAGATACGATTAATCAGTTTTATCTATTTAATCCTCGCAGCTTGTACCAAAACTTTATTGTGGGGGTTAATGGCAGCGATCGCCCATTATATACTTATTTAGGTACACTACAACCCAGACTAGGAAATGCGGTATTTTCCAATCCTGGGGCGATATCCCCTCTACTGAACGATCCAGACCTCAATTTGATTGGTATTGGCACAAAAATCTGGTTAGGGGGTGGTGTAGGTTATGTAGCTTGGGAAGGAACACAACATTTTCCCCGTCAGAAACGTCTTCCTAATCGTACTCCTATTGGCCCTGCTGCGACAGTAGCCGTTATTGGAGATGCTAAACAAATGGATGCTCATTGGGTTCGAGGGTGTTATTTTCAAAATTATGGTTCTTCTCTAATGTTGGGGGTAGGAGTGCCATTACCAGTCTTAGAAGAAGAAGTCATTGTTCACTGCGCGGTACAAGACAAAGATATTGTCGCCCCTGTAATGGACTTTTCGATTCCTAGGCGAGTACGTCCCACTTTTGGACTTGTCACCTATCAACAACTTAAAAGCGGACGTATTTCTATTGAAGGCAAACCCGTAAGAGTTGCACCTTTAGCGAGTATTTCTTTCTCTCGACAAATCGCAGAAGAATTAAAGCAACAAATAGAAAGAGGAGAATTTACCTTAACCGAACCTGTAGCTTCTCTACCTAAAGAAAGAACTTTTATTCCCCAAGACCCAAGAGGTTCTTCTATTTCTCTTGAGGAATAGCTGGAAAGGGATGAGGAATTAACGATGAAGGAGACCTTCGGTAGTCGCTTCGCGATGAGGAAGTAATCAGTAATCAGTAATCAGTTATCAGTAAAGAGTGAGCAGTGAGCAATGAAAGATTCACGGATGAATAAGTAATCAGCCTTATTTCCCCAATTCCCCAATTCCCCAATTCCCTAATTCCACAATCCCCCAGTCCCCTGACCTGGAGACCCCTGACCTGGAGACCCAATCCCTATTCCCTATTTACTTGGTTTTTTAATAGAGGGTTTAGGACGAGAGCTAGTAGTAGTAGGTTTACGGGAGGGAATCCGCTTACCTCCTTTAGGACTGGGTCTTCTACTCTTCTTCTGAAATCGGGGTTTTTTCTGAGCAAAGCCTAAATCTGTACCATCTTGGACAACTAAAGTTTCTCCTTCTAGATGGACATTCAAATCATAGAAATGCTTGAGAGGTCTTTCTCCGAGAACTCCCTTAAGTTTGAGTTTAAAAAATTTAGGTTTGTCTCCTTCTTTGCGAGGAAACTGCTTAATTTTAATTACTAGAGATTTTTCTTCTATATTAAAGAAAATTACTTCTCCCCGAATTGAAAAATAGCCAGCTTCTACTGCTATATCAGAAGTGAGAGCAGATTCATCCCCTTGATTCAGGGTTTCAGGTTCCCAAACTCCCACAATTTGAAGGTGTAAGCCTTCAGTCTGAGTTTTGGTTCGAGGATAGACTACCCACAGGTGTTCCTTGTCCATGTCAAGATGGTTTTTGACCAGACTAATAACTCTACCGAGGACTACAGCTTCAATTTTGTCCCCCTTGGCAGTTATCAGATATCCTTGAGTAAGCTGTTCTTCGCTTCTTTCATATTTAGCTTGAACTAAACCAATCGCACGATATTGTCGAGGATGAGAAGGAGGGGGAATTGGTTGAGTCCTATCTTTTTCTTTTGTTGCTTCTGTTGTTTCCTTCGGAGAAGAAGACAACTTGGGGCTATTTTTATTAATTTTAGGTTGAGAAATTGGTTTTTCAGCAGGATTCATGGACATCACTCAATGGCGGAAACTTAAATTATTGTGTAAAAGAGGCGAGATACTGGAGTGGGAAGGATGGGGAACTAAGTTCGCCAGATCCAACAGTCTGGTTTTGGCTAACTTCAAAGTTAAAATAGCTCACAAAGGGGAAAAATAGATCTGTCTCTAGGACTAGAATAAGCTATCGTCACCAAGACAAATTACTCGCAAAATACAAGTTCAATTAATCTACTTATAGTAGTCAAATAGAATTATGACCATAGATCGTAAAAGAAATCGTTGGGTATATATCGTGTTGGGCTTAATGCTGTTTTCTCTCATTATATTTTCAGGATTGCCTTTAGTTAGTACCATGATGCAACAAAGTCCCATTGTGTCAGAAGATAACTCAAAACCAGTTGTAGCGATCGCAGAACAGGAAGAAGCTAAACTGGAAGCGGAAGCTATAGGCTATCAAAAAATTCTAGCGAAAGAACCGAACAATGAGACAGCTTTGCGAGAATTGTTAAAAGTTCGTCTTCAACAGCAAGATGTGAACCAGACTGTTGATCCCCTAGAAAAATTAGCCCAACTGCACCCCGAACAAACAGAATATACCGTATTGTTGGCACAAACTAAACAATATCTTGAAGACTACGAAGGCGCAGCAGCAGCTTATAAAAGTGTATTAGCAGCTTCCCCAGGAAATATTATGGCTTTGGGAGGATTAGCTAATTTATTTTTGACTCAAAATCTTCCGACTAAGGCGATCGCTCTTCTTCAAAATACCATAGATCAAGGTAAAACAGAGTCAGATTTAGATATTGATGTTAGCTCAATACAATTACTACTAGGAGAAATTTATACTCAACAAGAAGATTATGAGGAAGCACTAACAGTTTTTGATGAAGTTGCAGCAGCAGATAAAACCGATTTTCGTCCTATATTAGCTCAGGGTTTAGTGTTACAAAAACAAGGTAAAGATGATGTAGCTAAACCTTTAATCAGAAAGGCTTATGAACTAGCTCCACCTGATTTTAAAGACGAAATTAAAAACAATTATCTTTGAATTAATTGCTAATGGCTAATTGTTGAATGGGGATTGGGAAATAGGTCAGGGGAGGGAAGGAGACTTCACAACAAAGTCGCTCTCTTTTGGCTTCAATACCTAGATCTATTAAGTCTCCTCTCGGGGGGTCAGGGGTCAGAGGTATTTATCTTTCCTTCATACATCAAGAATCAGTGAATCCTTGCTATCCCACCACCCCTCATTCTTTATTAATTATTACTTATCACTTATTACTTCTGAGTCTCTCATCCTTGCTATCTCACCAATCTTCATCCTTCATAATTCATAATTCATCTTTCATCCTTCATCCTTGGGAATAGGGAATAGGGTTGAATCGAAAATGTCTTAATCTTTGCTGCGACTGCTATATTTAAAATTTAACTTATAATTGATACTTTTGGGGATGGTTTTGGATAGGAATGTGTGGGTAATCTTGAATTATTTTTCGATTATTTTCAGTATAAAAATTATCAATTAGATTCTCAACATACTCCGCATCTGAAGTCAATCGATGTTTTTTCTTTTTAGATTCAATAAACTGAAGGTAAAATAAAGCTCCTAATCTTAAAATATATTTGTTTTTATTGTTCAATATTGGTTTGACAATATTTTGATATCTTGTGATTGCAATTTTTTCATCAGGCAATTTAATATTTTTTTTGTTCAATGCAATATTATTCTGGTTTTTCTTTAAGGGCTGTTGAATAATATTCTGAATTTGATTCACAATTTCCTGGGAATTACAAATAAAATCCTCATAGAGAAATATATGTACTTTAGGAAATTTATCATAATACATTTTAATTAATTGATAATATAAAAAATGTTCTGGATGTAGATTTTTGGATAAATGGTTGTAATATCTAGTATTTTTATTCCAGGTTTTTTTATCTTCACTGCAATACATTTCATAAGTATATTTTTTTTGAGGATACCAAATATAACGCTCTATGGTTTCAGTTCCCCCCATTTTGACATACTGATTATACATTGACAACAGAATATCTCTCTGACCTCTCAGAAAAACAATAATTTCTGCTTCAGGAAAAAGTTGACTCAATCTATTAGCTATTAAGCTACGATTCAGACAATTTGCATAAGGTATTCCTGATAAAAGTTCATCAGAAATTATAATATTTTTACCTTTGATTTGCTGAAATTCCAATTTGAATTCTTCTGGATCATATACAGTATCATCTGCGTATTGTAACTTATTAAATCCAACGCTTTGTTGGGTGTATGGTCTAGTAATACATATGGTATTCTCAAAATAAGGAAAAATCTCAGTCTGAAAAAAAGTACTAGCTGTTTTATGTAATCCGACATGAATAAAAACTTTAGACATATTAATTTTTTGTTACCTTAAAAAACTAAGTGCTAGTAATTATAATACTTAATTATTTCTTAATTTCAAGATAATTTCATCTTAACCATTTTTAATTTAAGCAAAAAAAAACTATTGAGCAAATATTGTCGGAGAAATAGTTTAGAGAAATTGTAAGTTTTTGAGCTTCTTAACCTTTGATGCCAATTGATGTTGATTGCCATAAAATAGCCAATTGTTGCAATATTCTAAATTCCTCATAATTCATCCTTTTGAGGACGGAAGAAAAAGGCGTGGAGGTGCAGGGGGGAATTCGTAATACCATTTCTATTTAAGTTGACTACAGATGATTGACGGGGGACGGGGGGCGAGGGAGAGTCGAAATATGTGTAGCAGTTATTTTTGGAATTGGTAGATGAATCTCTTTCCTGATGCTTCATGCTTTATCCGTTGGTTGACAAATCAATTATTAGGTATTGTTTAGCTCCAATCACCATCGAAGCAAGCAAATAGAAGGAGAATTAAGAATTCATGGCTCAAGATACGAATCAACCCGCCCAAGTACAAGGACTTAATGGATATTCAGTAGATCCTGTTTTTACTATAGGAGAAACTTTTGTCGGAGGTAGTCAGGGAGATTATACACCTCCAGGTATTCTCGATGGTTTGGGTGCTTTTGCTTTAGATGAAGATACAATACGCATCTTGGCTAACCATGAACTGACAGCAGACGTTGGTTATACTTACACTTTGGAAAATGGTACAGAATTAACTGGGGCGCGAGTAAGTTATTTTGATGTTGACAAAACCACTTTAGAAGTAGTGGATGCGGGTTTAGCATACAACACTATTGTGAATCGTTTAGGGGAAGTAGTTGATGATGCGTCGGATTTAGAATTTGGTGGCTTAAATCGTTTTTGTTCTGCTACTTATATCGAAGCGAATCAATTTGGTGATGGTCGGGGTTTAACTGATGGCATATTCTTTACTGGAGAGGAAACTCGTGGCGGTACAGAATATGCTTTAGATGTAGCTACCAATACTCTCTATGCTGTTCCTTGGTTGGGTCGTGCTGCTTGGGAAAACATCACGGAATTAGATACTGGGACGACAGATAAAGTAGCTTTGTTGGTGGGGGATGACCGCGAAGCTGCACCTTTACTTTTATATGTGGGAGAAAAAGATACGAGCCAAGATGCTGGCTTTTTAGCTCGCAATGGTTTAAGTAATGGTAAGTTATACGCTTGGAGTCCTAATGGAGAAATTGGAGATTCTCCTGATGATGAAGATTCCGCCCCCGACCCCACTGGCTTTAATGGTACAGGAGAAAGTCTTACAGGAACTTGGGTTGAACTAGATTATTATCGCCCTGACTTAGCTAGTGATGATGGTGCTTCTGGTTACGACAGTTTAGGATTTGCGACTCAAGAGCAGCAAGACCAATTATTTATTGATGCTGGTGGCTTTCAATTTTCTCGTCCTGAAGACGTTGCAACTAATCCTGAAGATGGAACACAAGCGGTACTAGCTTCTACTGGTCGTGGTGGTCGTTTTCCTGAAGACAATTGGGGTACTGTCTATCGGGTTGATGTAGATTTTAGTGAAACTGGCGACCCTGTAAATGCACAACTGGATATTCTCTATGATGGGGATGATGCAGGAAATGGTCAATTTACTGACCCTGATTGGGGTTTGCGGAGTCCTGATAACCTAGATTGGTCAGAAGATGGCAATATTTACATTCAAGAAGACCGTTCTACCTCTCCTCGTGAATTATTTGGGGGGATATCAGGACAAGAAGCCTCAATTTGGCAGCTAATCCCTGATTCTGGAGACTTAACCCGTATTGGGCAGATAGACCGAGATGCTTTACCAGAAGGACAAACAGACCCCTTACCAGATGATATTGGTACTTGGGAAACTTCGGGGATTTTAGATGTTTCTCATTTGTTTGATGAAAATGCAGGTACAAGGTTTATTTTTGGAGTTCAAGCCCACAGTCTGCGAGATGGGGTTATTGAAAGTGATGGGTTAGTCGAAGGTGGTCAATTAGCATTTTTGACTCAAGAACAATCTCCAGCTTTAGAGGTCATCAGTAGATATCCTGCTGATATTCCTGAAGGAGAAGAGGGAGGGGCGGAAATTTCCGCTTATGACCCAGAAAGTCAACGTTTATATGTAGTTAATGCTGTTAATAATGCGATCGATATTATAGGATTAGATGACCCGACTAATCCTGTTCTAATTTCTTCTATTGATATCGATCCTGTAGGTGCATCAGTTAATAGTGTTGCAGTCAGTAATGGTATTGTAGCTGTGGCTGTTGCTAGTGAGCCAGAACAAGAACCAGGAAGAGTTGCTTTTTATACCTTTCAAGGGACTCTGCTCAATCAAGTAACAGTTGGCGCATTACCCGACATGGTGACATTTACACCAGATGGGACAAAACTATTAGTAGCTAATGAAGGAGAACCAGGAGATATTGATCCTGAAGGGTCAATTAGTATTATTGATATTTCTGGGGGAGTAGAAAATGCTACGGTTACTACCGCAGGATTCACTAGTTTTAATGGTCAAGAAGAAGAGTTACGCAGTAGGGGAGTAAGGATATTTCCCGATAAAACTTTTGCTGAAGATGCAGAACCAGAATACATTGCAGTGAGTGCTGATAGCAGTACTGCTTATGTGACTCTACAAGAAAATAATGCTATTGCAGTAGTGGATATTGCAGCAGGAGAAGTTACAGAAATTCAGCCTCTAGGGACAAAAAATTATAGCCCTGGAACACCCCAATTAACTGAATATCCTTGGGATTTGAGTGGAGAAGTTTTGGGTACAACTCCCGCAGGACAAGAAATCTTGTTGGGTGGAATGTCTGGTTTATTTTATGAAGGGACAACAGAAGACGGTAGATTACAGTTTATCGCGACACCAGACCGAGGTCCTAATGGTGAACCTACCGATGTGGATAATGATGGAGAAAATGAACGTCCTTTCCCTCTACCAGATTATCAAGCGAGATTAATCCGCTTTACCCTAGACCGCGAAACTAGCAATATTGAAATTACGGAACAGATTAATTTATTCCGCGAAGATGGCACAACCCCCATTACAGGATTACCTAATCTGCAAGCAGGAGAACCAGGAACAGCTTATACAGACGAAGAAGCAGTAGATTTAAACGGGAATACTCTAGAAAATGACCCTTTTGGGGCAGATATGGAGTCTATTTTGGTTGCTCCCGATGGCACATTCTGGCTTTCGGATGAATATCGTCCTGCAATTTATCATTTTGATGCTGAAGGAACGCTAATAGACCGCTTTATTCCTGAAGGTACGGCTGCTGCTGTTGGTGCTGATGCTGCTGGTACTTTTGGTACTGAAACTTTACCTGCTGTGTATGCTCAACGCAGGGCTAATCGCGGTTTTGAAGGGATGGCACTCAATACGGATAATGATAGGCTTTATGCTTTTATTCAAAGTCCTATTGATAATCCCGATATTAGCAATGCAGAAGCTAGTGAACAAGGTTTAAGCAACGATCAAAATTCCCGTGATTCTCAAGTTTTACGGATTTTAGAGATTAACCCTGAGACAGGACAACCCACAGGAGAATATGTCTATTTCCTAGAAGGTTCTCCTGGTGTGGATAAAATTGGTGATGCTGTTTATGCAGGGGATGGGAAATTTTATGTAATTGAAAGAGACTCTGGGACTGAGTCTGACTCGAAGAAATTTATCTTTGAAGTTGACCTGACTGGCGCGACTAATATTTTAGGGACAGACTTATCCACTGCTACTGATGAAGAGAATGCTTTAGAAGGAAAGACTGCGGATGAGCTTCTAGAAATGGAAGTACAAGCAGTTACTAAAACTAAAATTCTCAATCTTCCTTCTATTGGTTATGTAGCAGGAGACAAGCCAGAAGGATTAGCTTTACTAGATGATGGCTCTTTAGCTGTTATCAATGATAATGATTTTGGTTTGTTGGATGAAGAGATACCTATAGATGGCTCTGTTCCTTTTAATCCTGACCCAGTTCAAACTGTTTTGGGAATTATTGAATTTGACCCCTTACAGCTAGATGCTAGTGATGAAGATGGAGGGATTAATTTACAAAACTATCCCATTTTTGGACTGTTCCAACCTGACGCAGTGGCTACTTATGAAGTTGGGGGAGAAACTTTTTATGTCACTGCTAATGAAGGGGATGCTAGAGACGAAGATGCTAGGGTTGCAGATTTAACCCTCGATCCTACTGCTTTTCCCAATGCGGAAGAATTACAACAGGATGCAGTTTTAGGTAGGTTAGAAGTTTCTACTATTGACGGGGACTTAGATGGAGATGGGGACTATGACCAATTATTTGCTTATGGTGGTCGTTCCTTCTCGATTTGGGATAGTAGAGGTAATCTGGTCTATGATAGCGGAGATGAGTTAGAAACTATTACTAGCCAACTTTTCCCCGACTTATTTAATTCTCAGGGTACAATTGATTCCTTTGATTCTCGCAGTGATGCTAAAAGTATTGAACCAGAAGGAGTAGTAGTAGGGGAAGTTAATGGAACTCCCTACGCTTTTATTGGTTTAGAAAGAATTAGTGGGGTGATGGTTTATGATATCTCCGAGCCTACTAATGCAGAGTTTGTCGATTATATTAATCCTACTGATGAAAATGGAAACGCGATCGATCTTGGTCCTGAAGGCTTAACCTTTATCTCCGCCGAAGATAGCCCTAATGGTGAGCCAATTTTAGTAGTAACTAATGAGATTAGTAATACTACAACAATCTTTAATGTGGCTGTTCGTGAAGACACAGCACTAGATGGTACAGATGTTGTCAATCTTGATACCGACATCTTCCGTTTCCGCCGTACTACTGATGCAACTTCCTCTTACTTATATGTTGCTCAAGAAGAAGCTGAGACTATTCGGACTAACTTTAGTGACACTTACACAGAAGAAGGTTTAGCTTTCCAAGTAGCAGTAGAACCCGATGATGATCTAATTCCTCTCTATCGCTTCCAAAGCATTAACAACCCTGGAAGATACCTCTATGTTGGAGAAGAAGAGCGAGCTAGCATCAATACTAATTTTTCTGAAAGCTTCAGAGAAGAAGGTTTAGCCTTCTATGTCTATGGTGTAGGAGCAGGGGAAGCAACAGAGTTTACCCGTTTCCGTAACCTGAATGCACCTGACACTTATATCTATGCCACAGGTGCGGAAGCTGAGTCAATTCGCACTAACTTTGTTAATACCTTTGAAGAAGAGGGGGATGCTTTTGAAGTAGAAATTTAACATTTAATGTAGGGGTTTGCCGATTATAAATACTCAAAAAATAAGTTGGGCTTATATCCATGCAGTCAGAGCGTAATTAGCAATAAACTAGATTTGTTGCTAATCGCTCATTTTAGTTTCAAATAGTTAAGAAACTTAGATGAGACTAATGCTCTGTTATAAACTGTCAACATGAGTTCGGAGTTCGGAGTTATTAGTTCGGAGTTATTGGGAATAGGCTTGTACCTCTCCCCAATTTTGGGTCGCCCTAAAGGGCAAGGCTTGTACCCTATTTAATTCCGAATTCCGAATTCCTAATTCCGAATTCGGTCAACTATCTAAAGGAGTTGGCAGTGATGAGTAAGTCTCATTTGGGATACCAAAAGAAGTTTCTCAAGAAAAAAGTAAGACGGGCAGAAAACGGAAAACTACCTATTGAAGAGGTTCAACATCTTAGAAGACTTGGAGTTACTATTAATTTTACTAATAATAAAAGACCAATCAGAAGATTTGCTGCTTGGTGGGAGACAACTGCTGTAGAAAAGTTTTTAGAAGATGTAGAGTTTTTGCTTAAAAATGCTGCTGTATTAAACATTATCAATTTAGTAGCAAGTGTAACAATAATTATTAGTTTGATAACTTGGTTGGCAACTGAGAAACAAGGTCGAGACGCTGAAATTTACCAAGCTTGGCAAGTAATAACTAATGCTCACGAACAATCAGGAAGTGGTGGACGGATAGAAGCTTTAGAATTCCTCAACTCAGAACCAAGACGAGTTCCTTGGTTTTGGATAAAGTGGAAAAAACAAAGTCTAGCAGGTCTAGCAGCACCAAAAGCCTACTTAGTTGAAATTGAACTTCAAGAAGCAGACCTAGGGAGCGCAAATCTTGAACAAGCAGACCTAGGGAGCGCAAATCTTGAACAAGCAGACCTAGGGAGCGCAAATCTGAGCCAAGCAGACCTAGGGAGCGCAAATCTGAGCCAAGCAGACCTAAGTGAAGCCAATCTTGAAAAAGCAGTTCTAAGGTTAGCAAATCTTGAAAAAGCAGTCCTATTGAAGGCAAATCTGAGCCAAGCAGACCTAGGGAGCGCAAATCTTGAACAAGCAGACCTATGGTTAGCAAATCTTGAACAAGCAGACCTAGGGAGAGCAAATCTTCACCAAGCATACCTAAGTGATGCAAATCTTCAAGAAGCCAACCTAGGGAGAACACATCTTGAAGAAGCAGACCTAAGTGAAGCCAATCTTAAAAAAGCAGACCTAAGTGAAGCCAATCTTCAACAAACAAAACTATGGTTAGCAGATCTTCAAGAAGCAAAACTATGGTTAGCAGATCTTCAAGAAGCAGATCTAAGTGGTGCAAATCTTCAAGAAGCCAACTTACGGAGAGCAAATCTTGAAAAGGCAGACCTATTAAAAGCAAATCTGAGCCAAGCAAAACTATGGTTAGCAAATCTTGAAGAAGCAGTTTTAGTAGAAACAACAAACCTAACCCGAGAACAAATAAAATCAACTTGTAATTGGGACAAAGTAATTTACAAAGGTGAATGGAATGAGGAAAAGAAAACTTATGTAGCTAAAGAACCTGATAATAAAAACTACATTGAAGAGTTAAAAAAAGACAAATCTTCAGATCCCAAAGCTCCTCATGATTGTAGTATCTGGAATAATCCTTAAACCTTTTTAGCTTGTTCTGTACTGCTGTTTGTACGTTAGATAACTTTTTATCAATCCCTTTAATTTCTGCCGTTTCTAGCTTTAACTCATTGAATTTATTGTCAATTTTTTTATCTAATTCGTTATAAAAGAATAGAAAAGATAATAGATAGAGGTGTATTTTCTCAAGTAGTGGGACAGAGTTTGTTAACTGATGCAATAGCATTATCTGAGGCGAAAGTAGCAATAGTCTCTCATGAAGTTTATTTATCCTATGAAACCGTTGCCAGAAATCGGATTCCTCGCGACCCGAATGATTGGTTTACAGTAGCGTTAGCTTTAGCTGTAGGAGCAGGAATTTGGACTTTAGATAATGATTTTCTAGGCTGTGGGGTAGCTACTTGGACAACTGACACTTTGTTAACCCATTTAACAGCTAACTATTAAAAGTTTAATGTAAAATACTGCATCGCCCACCCTACTTGTGAATCATAGTTTCAATTTCTTCATCAGTGAATCCAAATTGCCTAAAAATACGTAATACGTAAGCAGGTGACATCTCTTTTGCCCCCATATCAATAGGGACAATTCTTTTTTCTGTTCCAAGTTGGCGAATATATAGACTATGATCTCCTTTCCCTTCTCTATAAAATTTACATCCAGCTTTTTCTAAGATTTTAATTAGTTTCTTAGGCTTGAGAGAAGGTATATTTTTAGGCATACACTTTTTTTAGTTCATAACTTATTGTTGTTTCTGACTCTTCCCAATTTAAAAACTCGTGTAATTCTTTAATAGAAATTGGAGATGAATATATATCTGATACTGATGTTGAAATATCTTTAACAGAATCAATTGCTTCTTTGAGCTTATCTAAGGCTATATCTTTAGATTCCCCCTGTCCAACGATACCATTTTCTAGACAAAGTGCTACCCAATAATCTGCGCTTTTTTTAAAGACGAATGTATAAAAGTCCATAGTTAATTTATTCTTTATGCTTTGCTTCTTTAAGTAATTCTATCTTTCTTCCGCGCTCAGACTCCCGATTAAACTCGGTAGAGTTAGCGGGAGATGAATCGCGGTCAAGATTTTTCGGTTCATATTTTTGATACATTTGAATGAAGAAATCTTTATGTAATAAGGACGAAGGGTGTTGTATGATTTGCATAGCGGTAAGTGCGACCTGTTAAGGTCAAAGGTATTGACATCCTCCCGTCGGCAGAGCCGAGGGATTCCCAGCCTCACGACTTAGACTTTCTGCTTCTACGGCTTTTAACTAGACTACTGTTACCAGAAGCCCCTGTCAGATCGCCTACCACAGACATTTTATCTAAAGACAC
>JASJCP010000116.1 GCA_030065935.1 Xenococcaceae cyanobacterium MO_167.B27 | reverse complement strand
CAATCCCCAATCCCCCCGGGAGGAGACTTAATATATCTAGGTATTGAACCCAAAATAGATCGGTTTTGTAATGAAGTCTCCTTCGGTGCCCCAATCCCCAATCCCTAATACCTACTCCCCAATCCCTAATACCTACTCCCCAATCCCCATGAAAAATAGCATCTCTAATCCCTATGGTTGGTTACAGAAATCTTTGGGGACAATTCATCGTGCTAATTGGTATCGTCAGGTAAAAACAGTTAACTCTCTTCCTGGGGCAGTGATAGAGTTAGAAGGGCGGAAATTAATTAATTTTGCCAGTAATGATTATTTGGGATTAGCAGGAGATTCAAGACTCATTACAGCAGCAACCAAAGGGATTGAAGAATATGGTACAGGAAGTACTGGATCTCGTCTGCTTAGTGGACACCGAGAATTACATCGTAACTTAGAAAAAGCGATCGCAGATTGGAAACAAACAGAAGATGCTTTAGTATTTAGTTCTGGTTATCTGGCGAATTTAGGGACGATTTCCGCTTTAGTAGGACAAAAAGATTTAATCTTATCAGATCGATATAATCACTCTAGCTTGAAAAATGGAGCAAAGTTAAGTGGTGCGACAGTAATAGAGTATTTACACTGCGATATGGCAGATTTGCGCCAGAAACTAGCTACCTATCGCAGTCACTACCGTCGCTGTTTGATTGTCACTGATAGTGTTTTTAGTATGGATGGGGATATCTGTCCCTTACCAGAGTTATTATCTATTGCAGAAACATTCAACTGTATGACTCTAGTGGATGAAGCCCACGCTACAGGAGTATTAGGGGATACTGGTGCTGGTTGTGTAGAATATTTCCACTGTAGTAATTATCCCTTGATTCAAATCGGAACTCTCAGTAAAGCTTTGGGGAGTTTGGGGGGTTATGTCGCAGGAAGTAACGATCTTATTGATTTCTTAAGGAATCGTGCTGCTACTTGGATTTATACTACTGGTCTATCACCTGGGGATACGGCTGCTGCGATGGCTGCTATTGAAGTGATTAGGAATGAGCCAGAAAGAATTAGGCAACTGTGGCACAATATTAACTATCTTAAACAAGAATTACCATCAGAAAGTCTTTTGCCCTCAGAATCGTCTATCATTTGTGTTGGTTTAGATAGTCCTGAAACTGCCTTAAATAAGTCTGACAAACTACAACAAGCAGGTATTTTTGCACCTGCAATTCGTCCTCCTACTGTCCCTACTAGTCGCATTCGTTTATCAGTGATGGCTACTCATGAAAAGGAGCATTTAAAGCAATTGGTCGAGGCTTTTTTTTAGGGATGAGGAATGAAGGATGAAGGATGAGGAAGTAATCAGTAATAAGTATTACTTGCCCTATTGCAAGAAAAGCAACAGTGCCTATTGCCTAACCTTTACTAAATGTCCAACTACTTATAATGACCAAGCTGATTATTCAAATTCCCTGTTACAACGAAGAAGCAACTTTAGGATTAACTTTATCTCAGTTACCCCGTAACATTCCAGGTATTGATAGGGTAGAGTGGTTAATTATTAATGATGGAAGTCGAGATCGCACTGTCGAAGTAGCCCAAGCTTGTGGTGTAGATCATATTGTGAATTTTGAACACAATCAAGGTTTAGCTAAGGGTTTTATGGCTGGTATTGAAGCTTGTCTCAAGGCTGGTGCAGATATTATTGTTAATACTGATGCGGATAATCAATACTGTGCTGATGATATCCCGAAACTGATCCAACCTATATTAGATGGTGAAGCAGAAATCGTTATTGGTGCTAGACCAATTCAAGAGATTAAAGACTTTTCCCCTGTTAAGAAATTATTACAAAAGCTAGGAAGTTGGGTAGTCAGAATTGCTAGTAAAACTGACATCCCTGATGCACCCAGTGGATTTCGCGCTATCAGTCGCAAAGCAGCTTTAAGACTCAATGTTTTTAATGAATATACCTACACTCTAGAAACGATTATTCAAGCAGGACAAAGAGGAATGGCTATTACCTCTGTACCTATCCGCACTAATGGTTATTTGCGCCCTTCTCGTTTAGTAAAAAGTATCCCTGCTTATATACAGCGATCTATTATTACTATTATTCGTATCTTTATGACCTATCGCCCTCTCCAGTTTTTTATGATGCTGGGGAGTATTCCTTTTAGTGCTGGGTTTTTGTTATGTATGCGATGGTTATTGCTTTTTTGGGGCATTATTGGGGATAATCCTGCTAAACCCCGTGTTCCCAGTCTGATTTTAGCTGCAATTTTAATTTTAGTCGGTGTTCAGTTGTGGATATTTGGTTTAGTCGCGGACTTGATGGCGGTAAATCGTAAGTTATTGGAGGATATTCAACTACGGTTACGGCGTGGTGAGTTGGAAGCCAGTCATAATCGCAATTCAAAAATTACTCGTTCTGAAATTAATCAGTCTTAGACTAAAGAATCAAAGTTTTTATGTCCATTTATTCTGACCAAATTTCTTCTCCTACTGGTTCACCCCAATCAATTTCTGAATGCTGCATTTGAGGAGTTGCGCCTTCGAGTAATTGTTGGAGAGTGTAATTAGGTGGAGTTGGAGTCAAAATAATCTTGCCATCTTCTACAGAAAGGATAACTTCAATGCCTTCAGCTAAATTAGTTTGTTGAATTAAGGCTTGTGGTAATCTAAGTCCGAGAGAATTGCCCCAAGCACTAATTTTTTGCTTAATCATGGAATAAATGAAATATTAGTATATATAACACCTTGAATATACCAATGTGTCTGGTAAAAGCGATCGCTATTGATTTAGCGACCTAGAGTAGTCCATAATTACTCAACCCTAGAAGTTGAAGAGTTTTTACTAAAATTTCTTAGATAGCATAGTAAAAATACTTATAAAATACTGTATTTAGCCATACATATAGTTCATGTAGCATCACTTAATTTACAATGTTGGACTATCAGAAAATAAGTAACCAACAATGAACAATGCTCTAGTTTCCCCTAGCTTAAATTCTAATATCAAATTAGACCCCCCTTTGCAACTAGGTGTTATGGCTTCTGGTAGTGGGACAAATTTTGAAGCTCTAGCTAAAGCGATCGCAGAAAATAAGTTAAATGCTCAAGTTAAAGTTTTAATCTATAACAATCCCGATGCTAAGGTGCGATCGCGTGCCGAAAAGTGGCAAATTCCTGCAATACTCATTGACCATCGACAATATAAACAGCGAGAAGCTCTAGACCAAAAAATAGTAGCTACTTTCCAAGAATACGGAGTAGAATGGGTTATTATGGCTGGTTGGATGCGGATAGCTACTCAAGTGCTATTAGATGGCTTTCCCGACAGAGTAATTAATATTCATCCTAGTCTCTTACCAAGTTTTAAAGGAATTCGGGCGATCGAGCAAGCTTTAGCAGCAGGAGTAAAAATTACTGGTTGTACTGTCCATAAAGTCAGTTTAGCAGTGGATAGTGGGGAGATTATCATGCAAGCTGCTGTGCCAATTTTACCTAATGATACCCCCGATACTCTTCACGCCAGAGTTCAAGTACAAGAACATATTATCTTACCACAGGCGATCGCCCTTGCAGCAGAGATTTAACAATTATCCCGCTATCTAAGTTTGTTGCAAGAGCCAAAACCCTGCAAAAGATTCTGAATCAGGAGATGATTGTATCGCGAGGAAATGTACTCCGTTTCCATTAGTTTTAGCAGCTTCAAATCCCTTAGCTTCTTCTAAAGTTTCAGGGTTAGTAAGATTGGCTAAAATCCAGCTATCACTGGCACCAGTTTCCAATCGTAATACTGGGCGAGAACTAAGCTCTAATTGTAAATAACCCATCTCCAAACCAGACATCCAAGCAGATAGGGGAGTAGCACGGGAAGAAAACATAATAAACCCAGGAATCTTGGTATCAGGAGCAATATCTGCTAAAGCGAGGGGGAAAGATTCGCCAAAATCAATATCCCACTCTGGGAGATCGTCAAAAGCAGGTGCTTCCAAACTTACAAAAGCCCAGCGATCGCCTTTATCCCCTCTAATTGCATCAGGTAAAGCTACTGCATTCAAAGGTGGATACTTAACAGAAGCAGAGTTAGCAGCTTTAGTATCAAATCCTGGTTCTTGAGGATAAACCTCCTTCATCCTAGTTTCAAGCCATTTTATCAGAGCATAGGTGCGACGACTAGGAGCAGCAGCAATACCAGCATCTTCACAAGCTTTGGTGATCATGTTATTCATCTGGCGACGGAAAAAGCGGATTTTTTGAGGTGGTTTTCCTGCTTCTGCGATCGCAGCTTCAATAGCTTCTCGTAACCAGATAGAGTTTACGGTCTTACTAGAGCAAAATTGAGAATAGCGGAATAGGGAATCAGGCGATCGTTTTATATCTGTGGGACTCTCGCAAATCAAAACTTCCCAGAGTTTCTTGTTATTGTCATCTAAAATTGGACGAGAATAGAAGTCTAATTCCCAAATTTGCATAATCTAACATAGTAAAGTTTTTTTTATTACTCTGTATTTTATAGCATTGAGTTCTCTGCGGGTTAAAACCACGCAGATTCCTAATGATTGTTACGAAGCGGGACGGGGCGTTTAAACTGCGGAATTTACTTCCGCAGACAGCCCCTTATAAATCCGCGCTGCTTCACATCTTATTCGATATGATTTACTCAAGTTCTTGAAAATATCATATCGATGTGGCAGACTCAAAACTGCCCTAGTAACCTTGGCTAGAGATACATTTTCTAGCTGTGTTATTACTTTTTGTACAATCCGAATAGCACCATTGCAGTCGCTATTTATCTTAAAACCTTTAGCAGTTAAATAACCGCCACGTCCTAAGTTATTCAATTTACCTTTTATTTTTGTTCCTCTTTTTCCAGAAAATTTATGCTTCCTCTTGGGTGTCTCCCCATAAGTTGGAAGCAGATCATTATCTAAAAAACTTGAAACAGAAGTATAAGATTCTTCGGTAGTTATAAATTGAATACCATTACTTATACATAATTGCTGAATTCTATTTTTGATAGCTGCATGAGGAATAGTTACAAACTCTTGATTGACTTTTTTGCTCATCACCGAACCATTTTTAATGCCTTTATTCCAGCCATGAACTACTGTCCCAACATTGTTAGCGAGACACCAATTAACTATAAAGCGAGCTACTTTATTTTTGATATCTTTCAATTGCCTGTTCCTTTTTTCAGCTAACGCTGCTAATTCATCATCCCAATAATCTTGGGATTTGCCTTTTTTGAGTATAGCTACTTTTTTGTTGTACCATTGATTAATTGATTTGATTTTTTTTCCATCAATAATAAATGATTTACCAGTAGTTGAAACCCCAGACATTAGAGGTGTTTAATTTAGATTTTATTTCTTGTTGCTTATAAACAAACTCAGCATAAAAACATCTATTACGAG
This sequence comes from Xenococcaceae cyanobacterium MO_167.B27, assembly GCA_030065935.1. Lineage (GTDB taxonomy): Bacteria > Cyanobacteriota > Cyanobacteriia > Cyanobacteriales > Xenococcaceae > JASJCP01. The sequence continues at coordinate 19,941 of JASJCP010000116.1, read as the reverse complement.
GCAATATTCTGATTTCTTTAATGTCTTTAAATTTAAGATAGTGGGCATTGGTAAAATAAAGCTACCAAGACCAAACCACACTGAAAGTTGCTTTCCCAAAGAAAATTTAATTTGGTTACTTTCTAGTTTCAGCCAGCGACGAGGATAGCTAACAGCTGTTAATCCACCACGCTTTCTATAGTTAGGTAATCTTGGCTTATCTTCTAATTTCCCTTCACGATATAATTTTGCTAACTTGCGATATGACTTGAATGATTCTGCAATCTTATGGCAAGCTTGTTGGGCTACAGCGGAACGCAAAGCCTTAAAGTGAAAATTGCTTTTCATGATTTCATCAAGCTCATAACTGGACACATACTTATGAGCTTTAAAAAACATCTGACGACAGTAATAGATAGCACAGTTAGTCAACTTATTAGATTCAGAACAGATGAATTCTAATACTGATTCAGTGTCTTTGTCTGTATTAATTAAATGCTGTTGGCAACCATACATAGAATTAATGTATAAACGATTAAAGACCAGAAGTTGTTTTAGCAAATAATCCTTTGAAGTCGGAAGTCAAAATAGCTGAAGGGTCATTCTCTGGTTTAGAAATAACATCAAAAGCCTTATTCAGAGCTTCACTACAGCCTAATGCTTGGACTACTAACTCTGCTACATCTTCTCTGGGGATACTAGTTGCAATTCCATTAGGCGGATTAGTCAACAGAGTATCATTTTTTGCTACTACAAGCTCTCTTTTTCCTCCAACTTCATTCAACAATCCTCCAGCCCTAATTATGGTGTAAGGAAGACCCGAATGAATCAAATACTCTTCTGCTTTCCGTTTCCAGATCAAGATATTACCATTCCCGATACTATTGAGAGGATGGTTGGGATTTGTCCCACCCATCGAACCCACCAATACTACTTGTTTCACTTGAGCTTTTTTGGCTGCATCAATTTGATTTTTCTGTCCCAACCAATCCACTTTTTCAGGATAACCTCCAGGCGCAAACTCAAATTCTGGTCTTTGTCCTGATTGTGGTGGTGCTTTCATTTTGGGAGTAGCACTTGTAAGAATCACCAGTGCATCACAGTCTTCTAGAGCGGATTCTAAGCTAGATTGGTCGTTAATATCCCCGTAAAAAAAACCTTCTGTTGAGCCAAACAATTCCTTAGCTTTTTCTTGGCTTCTAGCAAAACCAATTCCTTGAAATTCATCAGGGCGTTGCCATAGTTTTTTAAGGACTAACGAACCTGTCCTTCCTGTAGCACCAGTTACTAGAACTTTTTTGATGGTCATTAAATTGCTCAGTTAAATTAGTAGTCCCTTGTGTATCATAAATAGTTTATCAACACCAAGACTTGTTTAATCAGTAGTTATCCAAAATTAAGAGCGATAGTTGAGATAGGGAATGGGGAATGGGGCACCGAAGGAGACTTCATTACCTCGTCGATCTCTTTTGGATTCTTCACCTAGATTTATCAAGTCTCTTCCCGGGGGAATTGGGGAATTAGGGAATTGCGGGTGGTTGATGATGACTGATAACTGATGACTGATAACTGATTATTTCCTCATCCGCTTTATCTGCTGTGGATTATCTTAAGACCAACGACTTATGCAAGAGGTCTAGTTAAAGTTTTTTGAACAAATTGTTCTCAATATCAAGAAATTACTCACTATTCAAGTAAAATTTCTCCTGTCTCAGCAATAACTTGAGTCAAGAAACTTTACCAAATAATTCTCTATTATCTTTCAACAATAATGAATAATCAAGAAAGAAACTGGCTAAATCTTTTTGGAAAATACACACCAGAAACAACAACTTGGCACGTTCTCAGTACATCTTATTCACCAGAATTAGAGGTGATTCGCAGCCATAAATTCATGCGAGCATTTAAAACTAATTCAGACCGCAGTATTGTTTATCACCAAAATACCTACTATTTACCTGATAACCAAATTCAAGAAAAAAATTGGCAAATAAATCAACAAGAATGTAACCTTGCTGATGGGGTATTTCATCCAGAAGCCGAAACCATGAGAGCCATTGGATTTGGTAATGATACAAGTATTTGGGTATCTAAAAAAATTAAAATTGATAAAATGTTTGGTTCAGAAGTATTTTTTCAACAAGAAGATTGGCGACACAGTATTATTCCCGTTTATCAAGAGGGAAATCTAGACAAAATTATCATAATTAAAGAAAATCAACAAAATTTTCCCACTCAAGTTGATGCTGAAAGCATTGAAGACTTATCAGGTAAATGGCAACTAACTCAAACAGAAACTAAGCCAGATTTACAAACATCTCTTAAAAAATTATCTCAGCAAGAGATTCAACTTGATTCATTAGTTGAAAGTAATCAAAACTGGTTTTTACCTGAAAAGGTATTCGTCAGTTTACCGCAAACAATTACAGAAGGACAAGAATTTAAACTACTTGTGGGCAGACAAATCACACCCAATCTGTATAAACAAATCACAAGTCAATATGATGCAACTGGTAATTTGAGCAACCTAATTTCAGAAGTTTATGAATTAGAAGATTAATGATATAGTAGTTGATTATAAAGAAATGATTTTGATTTGTAGGGTCAATTTATGAGTTGACTCTACTAGATTTTTTACTGATTTAGGATAGCTATAGCTGTTTCTTAGTATTAGGAAAAAAGTAGTTTTTTCAGAATCAGAAATCATCAACTATCAATCAACAGCACCAAACCAACTTTTTTATTATGCCCAGACCTACTCAAGCTCATCTTGATCGCACTGTCAACAAGAATCAACCTCTAGCAGTCAAGCAAAAAACTCTTAGTCAAATGCAATACTATATGGGAGCTAAATTGATTGAGGTTGGGATTGATCCACAGTCAGTAACTTATCGTTGGTCGGTCAAAAATAAAGGTGATGAACAAATTTGCACTCTTAGTGCTTTTTGGGGGGACTCTCAGGAAAAATTACTTTCTGGGAAAGAGCCTCTTACTGGTGCTGAATTAATTGACTGTGCTAGAGCTAATGCTTCTGCTGGAGTTAAAACAGCAGCGAAGTTATGTGGTTACAGTACAAATATTGAGGCTTTTCAGTCTGCATTAACACAAACTATAGAAGAAATGGGATTTTCTCCCGACTCTTTCAAAAATTTGCTTGATACTGACGCAAAGTAAGAGAGGAGTGAGGTCAGAGGTCAGGGGAGAAATAATACTTATTACTTATTATTTCCTCATCCCTCATCCTTCATCCCTTATCCCCTATCCTTCATCCTTCTTACTGTCAACTATCTAATTGCTGCTATTTTAGGTGTCTTTCCTTTCAAACCAGTCATTAATTTGAGAGCAAACATTTTCATCGGTTTGACATTTGCCATTAACCATAAACCCAAACGGCGCACTATCACAACAGGTAGCCAATTGTTAGAGAAGAAACGATCAAGAAAATCAGTAAAGCCAAGAATTGCTAGATTTTCTTGTTTACGCCAGCTTTCATAGCGGTTTAATACTGGTAATGCGCCTATATCTTCTCCTTTATTATGTGCCTCGATTAATAATTGTGCTAGAGTCGCAGCATCTCTGATACCTAGGTTTAAGCCTTGTCCCCCTACAGGATGACAACAGTGAGCAGCGTCTCCTACTAATGCTAGTCTGGATTTAACATAACGATCGCATTGCATCAATTGTACAGGAAAAATAACGCGATCGCTTACTAATTCTAAATCACCCAATAAACCACCAGTGTATTGTTGTAATTCTTGTAAAAATACTGCTTTATCTAGTTCTTTTAAAGTTTTAGCTCTAGGGTGGGGATTTGTCCAGACGATTTGACAACGATTTCCTGGTAAGGGTAAAACTCCCATAGGTCCTGTTGACCAGAATCGCTCAAAAGCAATATCATTCTGGGGTGCAGTGTGTTTGATGGTGAAAGCTACACAAGATTGCCAGTATTTCCAACCACGGGTAGTAATATTAGCTAGAGAACGAATGCGGGATTTTGCTCCATCTGCTCCAATAACTAATTTAGCTTTAATTTGCTGTTGCTGTCCTGCTACTTCCACTGTCACAGTAGCCAAGTTATCTTCATAAATAACACTACTTACTTTCCCAGGACACAACCAATTAATATTAGAACAATGCGCAATATGTTCCTGTAAAGCAGTCAATACTATATTGTGTTGTGCCACATAACCAAGATAGTCTGTTTCCAAGTCTTCTTTTTCAAACTTCACAATCTCGGAAAAATCGGCATCTGAAAGACGAATTTTGTTAAATTTGCCTACATGGGGAAATATCTTATCCCATACTCCAATTCCTTGATAAATGCGACTAGAAAGAATTGAAAAAGCGTATGCTTGCTTTCTTGCTGCTGCAACTTCTAAGGGTTGCGCTTCGATAATAGTTATTTTAAGTCCAGAATCTTTTAATGCAGAAGCTAAAGTCGTACCTACGATACCTCCCCCAACAATAGCCACATCACATTCTAAAGTAGGAGTTTCAATTTGCCTGTTTAACGTCATTTTTTAAGGAAATTTCCAGAAATGAGATAATATTGTTACTTTCTTATATTGTGACGCGATCGGCTTTTCAGAACAAGGATAATTAAGGAAGGAGGATACAGGAATTACCAGATTAGTATTAATAAACTACTAAAAAGAACAGACACTTACTACTGACCAAATTCACTACGAGCCTGTTCTACAATATCAGCAGTAACCTCTTCTAGTTGTGCAGCACGAGCTAATTCTTCAATGCGCTGTCTGGCTTGAGGACGAACAAAGAAAGGTATCTTTTTCAGTTTAACTTCTGCTTCTGGAGTCCAGTCTAAATCTCCTGTCACATCAAAATTATTGGTCTTCATATTTGCTCCTTCCTAGTTGATTTTACACCTTCAATCCTAACGAAATTCTTATTTTCTCAGACCATTTTGCAAACATTGGTTATATTGTGATGTTGAGAAGTGAAGTACTGATTGTAAAAATAAATAATTTGTAGGGAAGGGCTTTCCCGATTTTAAGCTTGTTTCCTAGCTAGTGACGACACTACTAGGATAAACCAGGAAGTGATGACTAGTTAATGTAGCTTGTCTAGGTTGTCTAGAAATTACATAGCAGTGAATCAGATTGTAACTTAAATTTGAGCTATTTAGTATCAATTTAATTAGAGGAGGATAATATTGTGTCTGAATTTTTAGATTTTCTCACCCACAAATACGCCTATGTTGCTATTGGGGAATTTCAACCAGGAAAATTTGCTGAAGCCCAAAGACTATACGAAAAAGCAGTATCTACCTACACTAAAGGTTTTAAAGGTGCATATCTGTTGCAAAAACCTGGTACAGATGAAGGTATTGCCGTAATTATGTGGGATAAAATAGATGATATGCAGGACAATATTTCTGAGTCTTATAAGGCTATCTTACAAGAAATGAATCCTCTATTTCAGACTCATCCCAATACATCTTTTTATGAAGTTTGTAGCGAAATTACTCCAGAATAAACTTCAAGAAATATAGATGAGGAATAAAAGCTTAGTAATCTTAAATCAAATGATAGATTTATTGTTGCACTCCCACTAGGAATAATTCTTATAAATCAAACAGGATTGCTACTTCAAGAAAAATGTAACTATCAAAAAAGTTACAACTCTAAGGGTTTATTCTTCATCTGGGATTCCTGTACTATTGATAAATTTTAAAGTTTTTTCTCAGATGCAGACCATAAATTTACAACCATAACTATGGGATATAAATAATGAATCTCAAGTTTGGACGAGAAGTATGTAATGCTCCTAAGATTGCGCAGTCACGAGAATGGCTAGTGACCAATAGTATTGGCGGTTTCGCTTCAGGAACAATATCTGGTGTACTGACTAGACGCTATCATGGTTTACTTATCGGTGCATTAAAACCACCTGTAGCCAGAAGTTTACTTTTAACTAAACTGGATGAAATTGTTAATTACAAAGGGCAACTATATGATTTATATACTAACCATTGGGCAGATGGCACAGTTGCACCCCTAGGATATCTAAATATAGAGAGTTTCTATTTAGAAGGGACAATTCCAGTTTGGCATTTTGCTTTTGCGGATGGGATATTAGAAAAACGTATTTGGATGCAGCGGGGAGAAAACACAACTTATATACGCTACCGCTACCAAAGAGGTAGCCAGTTTTTAACTTTATCCCTCAAAGCATTAGTTAACTATCGCGATTATCACGGTAGTACTCACTTTGCTTCTGCTTCTACAGGAAAGATTCAAAAAATAACCGATAATGGTTTAGAAATTAAAGCTTTCCCTAATGCTGCGAGTCTATATTTATCAGCTATTTCAGAAGATAAAACTAGTAATTTTAGTTGGTCAATTACTAATACTTGGTATCTTAATTTTGCTTTAGCAGTAGAAAAATATCGAGGTTTAGATGATGTAGAAGATCATCTTCATGCTGCTACTGGCAATGTTATCTTACAACCAGGGGATTCCATAACAGTTGTGGCTAGTACTAAGATTGATAGGGAGCAAGGGAACAGAAAGATAACAGAAGCAACCGAACAGAGAGAGAACAGAAGCCAAGAACGAGATCGAGAATTAATTAGTCTTTTCTATTCTCAGAATAAACTTCAAGCTGCACCAGAATGGATCGAAAAATTGGTTTTAGCAGCAGACCAATTCATTGTAGATCGCACTTTTTCCGATAACCCTGAAGGGAAAACCATTATTGCGGGCTACCCTTGGTTTACTGATTGGGGTAGAGATACGATGATCTCTTTACCAGGATTAACCATTTCTACAGGTCGTTATGATATTGCTAAAACTATTCTTCGCACCTTTGGCAAGTATGTAGATAAAGGAATGTTACCTAATGTATTTCCCGATGCAGGAGAAATACCAGAATATAATACTGTAGATGCTACTATGTGGTACTTTGAGGCGATTAGAGCCTATTATGACACGACAAAAGATCGAGAATTCTTAGGGGAATTATTCCCTTTATTAGCTGAAATTATTAACTGGCACATCAAAGGTACTCGCTACAACATCAAGATGGATAATGATGGTTTACTCCATGCTGGTGAGTTAGGAACACAGCTTACTTGGATGGATGCAAAAGTGGGGGATTGGGTAGTTACACCCCGTATTGGTAAGCCTGTGGAAGTAAATGCCCTTTGGTATAACGCTTTAGTTTGTATGGTCTATTTTGCCAATATTTTAGGGGAATCTGGCACTAAATATCAGGAAATGATCGAGGTAGTGCGATCGCAATTCTCTAAGTTTTGGTATGAAGAGGAGGGTTATTGTTATGACGTAATTGATTCTCCTAATGGCAATGATGCCAGTTTTCGCCCTAATCAAATTTTCGCTGTTTCTTTACCAGGTAGCGGTGTTTGCTTCCCTGCGCCTTCGGTGGCAGGAAAACCCCTTACAGAATCTTTGCTACAACCAGAACAACAGAAAATGGTGCTGGATAAAGTTGGAGAAAAATTACTTACTTCTTATGGATTGCGATCTCTTGATTCAGATCACCCCAATTATGTCGGAATCTATGGCGGAAACCAATTACAACGAGATGGTAGTTATCATCAGGGAACTACTTGGGGTTGGTTAATCGGTCATTTTATTCAAGCTCATTTGAAAGTTTATCAAAATCCTGAACTAGCTTGTAGTTTTCTCTTACCAATGGCTAATCATTTACAAGATGGTTGCATTGGCAGTATTAGCGAAATTTTTGATGGTGATGCGCCTTTTAACCCCAGAGGTTGTTTTGCTCAAGCTTGGAGTGTGGCAGAAGTGTTAAGAAGTTGGTTATTGGTTCATAGCAATTAGTCATCCACAACTAAAACCGTTTCTCAAAAGTAATAAGAGACGAAAGTAGAAGTAAAGGGAACAGGGAACAGGTGAAATAAGGGTTTGAGAGTTTTTTATTAATAATGAATAACTTTTTATCTATTTATCAAATGCACGATAATTGGTATAACAACTAACAACTAACAACTAACAACTAACAACTAACAACTAACAAAAATCATCACAAGCAATTATTATGTTTTGCAGTTGCCTTATACTCAGATTTTCCATCTCGATACCAAACCGCCTAAAACTGAAGTTTCAGGCTAATATCATAAGTCTATTAAAATAGACTATAACTGTTATAAAAACTACATAACAGTCCTCTTGAGAGGACTTGAGATATTAGCCAAGAAATTTATTTCTTGGTGAAAATGGCTTAAATTACCAATATTAAGAATTAATGACTTTAAAGCGGGGAAAATTATCTCCAATTTATTCAAATAGAACTAATTTTAAATATTTCATGTTCTTTGATAGTGACTTGATTATTTCTCAAACAGTCTAGCCATCCTTGCAAACGACGGATTGAGTCATTATCTTCTAATAATCCTAGTTCTTCTTCTTGACAAGTTAAGCGATAAAACTTTTCATAATCGGGATAATCTGGTGTAACTAAAGTATATTTGCGGTGCAATACTGGAGGATTATTATTATCAGAAAGGTCACTATAAAGGATAGCAAAACTTTGTAAATCTATTTCCATAGTAGTTTGTAAAATGGGGTGAGCCACAGTATCAAACTCAGGATAATAAAGATAGCTTATTTTGGGCTTATTATAGTAAAACTTGATCAGATTAGCATCTTGTAAACGACCATAAACCCGACTCGCACAACCTTCATAAACTCTTAACAGGGGAGCTAATTTATCTAAAGCACTAATATGAATTGCTAGAGAATTTTTAAGCTGTTTCCCTACAGCACTGTTGCGACACAAGTCAGCTATTGTATCAAGATTACCCACCTCTAATAATAATAAATCTGATAACACACAAGCTTGCTTATAACTTCCTAATAAAGCTTTAGCATCTTCCTTAATTTCTTTTGCTACTTTACGAATACTAGGACGACCTTTAAAATTGGCTAAAGCCAAATATACTAACAAGTCTTGACGGCGTAATTGCTGAATTTTATCCCATTCTTCCTGATTAGTCGCTTGCAAAACTAAATTAAAAGCACGACGATAAGTTTTAAACTCTGCTTTAATTGCTGCTTCTTCTGGTAACTCGTTTTTCATAGGAAGACGACCTCTTTTAGTATAAAATTCCATCAACGGCGTTAATAATTCTCGATAGTCTTGAAAGTTTCTTACTTCCCGATAAACCCGAGGAATGCTGAGACGAGAAACAAAACAGGAGGCACGGAAAATTTCAGCTTGTTGAATATCTCTAAATGCCAAAAAGACACCCAAGCCAACAGGAATACTATTAATGTTTAAAATACTATCAATATAACTTTGTAACTCTTCTTGGTCATAATATTTCTGAAAGGTATTACGAGTAGTAATAACACCGTCCCCATAAGCCACTAAACCCCGTTGACGGTCATCTATTAATACTTGGGCTGAAACTATTAAAATCTGTTTGGTTAATTCCCAAGCTTTAAGCAAAGCTTCTCTTCTTTCTTTGACATCCTCGATAACATTAATTACATAACCAAGATTAACAATGTCAGCACGAATTAAAGGTTGTTCAGGAAAGTAATAAGGAGCCCATCCTGCACTAATATAACCTTGTTCTCTAATTCTTTGAATATCTCCGCCATGACCACAACCGTAATCAAAAAAAGTTGTTTCTTTAGTAAATAATTTTGCTTCTAAAACTAACCGTACAGGGCGAGACAATTCATTACGATATATTGCTGCAAGATGGCGATCTATATTGATATTCTTTTTCAAAGAGTACTGATTATTAAGAGGACAAACTACATGATGTCCTTCAAAGTCTAAACCATGATCTGCTAGTAATTGTTGCCATTGTTGCCACATTCCAATAAAGCGGGAATTATCTAATAGACCCAAAGATATTTCTTCTTGGGTTAATTGAGCAAACTCTTTATATAAAGGATAATCTGAGGTTACAAAAGTTTCTTTGCGATGTAAAATTGGAGGGTTATCTGAGTTTTGATACTGGCGTTGTGAGACTTGCTTACTATCAAAATCAACAATTAAACTTTTCTGCAATTTAGGATGAGGCTCACTATCAAAATCAGGATAAAAAAGGTAAGATACTTTGGGATTATCTAAAGCAAATTTAATTAAAGTTGCCTCTGTAACATCCTCAGCTAAATTTCTAGCATCTTGCTCATACTGTTGTAATATCGGATCGATCGCATCTAAAGCAGAAGTATGAACATATAATGCACCAGGCAACAGTTTACCAATACTGCTATTTTCACAGCTAGAAACAATTGTCGAAAACTCTGTCATAACCACCAGCCTCTAGTAAGAAAACAATGCCCTATCACATCGGTTTTAATCAGAAAGACCTAGGAATAAATCCCCCAGAGATAGCATTATTATCGGGAGAACCAGAGCGATCGCGTTATATCGCTCATACTTATTTACAAAATGTAAAATTACTTTCTGAATATCGGGGACTACATAGTTATCTAGGTTATTTACCTAACAAGAAAGCCATTCTAACAGCTACTAGTGGCATGGGCGCGCCTTCTTTAAGTATTGTAGTGAATGAGTTGATCCAAGTTGGCATCAAAAAAATCATCCGCATTGGTACTTGTGGCTCAATTCAACCAGATGTTTCACTAGGTAGTGTAGTAATTTCTCAGGGTGCTTTGTGTCGTCAAGGTGCAGCTAATGATATCGCACCTATAGAATATCCTGCTGTTGCCGATCCTTTCTTGACTGTAGCATTAGTAGAAACTGCTCAAAAATTACAAATTCCCTATCATTTAGGTATTACCGCATCAGTAGATAGTTTTTATGAAGGACAAGAGCGCGTCGAATCTTCTGCTAATCCTAACTTACAATCTTGGCTACTAGGCATTACTAATCAATACCGTAACTTAAATATTCTCAACTACGAAATGGAAGCAGGAACATTATTTAAAATGACTGGTGTCTATGGTTTTTCTGCTGCTTGTATTTGTGGAGTAATCGCCCAACGCACCGAATCTGAAGATATTATCGCTCAAGATAAAAATCTGGCTGTAGAAAGAGCGATTAAAGTTGCGCTTGAAAGTATCTCTTAAAAAGTGCTGTAGGGCTAGTTTTCTCAAAGATAAGTAGTCGGTGCATCGTTTAAGAGCAATAGTTGAGATAGTAAATAGGCAGTCTTGCAATAGGCAATGTACAAATAATTTTGCCTAGGCACTTATTCGCTCTATAAAAGAATCAATAGCTTCCTCCTCTAACGTCCTTTACCCAAAATTACCACCTTAAGAGTCTTGAGAGCGATCGCAAAATCCAGCAATAAAGAATAATTTTTAATATAGTAAAGATCGTAAGCTACCTTCTGGTAAGCATCCTCTACAGAAGCACCATAAGGATAAGAAACTTGCGCCCAACCTGTAATACCAGGTTTAACTAGATAACGCACATCATAATAAGGAATTTCTTGACGTAGTTGAGCATCGAATTCAGGTCTTTCAGGACGAGGACCAATCAAGCTCATATCTCCTTTTAACACATTCCAGAGTTGTGGTAACTCATCAATCCTTGTCAGACGTAGGACGCGACCTACTGTAGTAATTCTAGGGTCTTTCTCTTGCGCCCATTGCGCCCCCATTTTTTCTGCATCTTGTCGCATTGAGCGAAATTTATGAACACGGAATTTGTTACCATTAAGTCCTGTTCTTACTTGGGAATAAAAAATAGAGCCTGGACTATCAAGTTTAATTGCAGTTGCAGCTAAGAGGGTAATAGGTAGAGTAATTAAAATTAGTAGTGCTGCTGCACAAAAATCCAACAATTGCTTAAATTTAATATTGAAAGGGTTATGCAGAATACTAAAGCCAGAGGCAAAAGCAAACCAATCATCTTGAATATAATCAGGAGGTATTTTTTGCCAAAACTGCTCGCAAAAGTCTGCCAAACTATAGACGTAAATACCCCTTAAGCGCATTGACATCAACTGTTGAATGGTAGCTTCAGTAAGTTCTTTACTACTATAGTCAATGATGAGTGCTGACCAATATTGCTGTTTCCACAATTGAAAGTTCTCTAAGTTGTCAATAACTAAATCATTGGGTTCTCTAAAATCTAATTCAATCGGGTCTAATACAGATGAAGGTTGATTTATTGTAGATTCTAAATACTTTTTGCCACTTAATACTGGTCTATTGCGATAATTGTCTGTTAGAAAGACAAATTGAGCATCACTATCAGCAATTTGGTAATCTTTCCCCAATTTGAGGGCTTTTTCTCCACCACCAAGTACCAAAAAACGGCTAGCTCTGGAATTTTTTGATAGCCACTTACTAATTAGCATTCTTGATGCGATCGCCCATAGCCCAAAACAGCCTATACTGATAAATATAATTCCTCTACCGAATAGAGGTTCACTCCCCCATAATCCCCCCAAGTAAATCAAAGAAGTTATGGCTACTAAGATTAATGAAACGCTTAGTAAGACTCTGACCAATAGCCAAAATCGGGAAATCTTTTCTGGTATTTTGTAACTATCGGTGAGGTATAGTCCCAAAATACAAGCTAAAGTCAATCCGTATAGTAAAGGCGAACGCCAATTTACTGATTGTTCCAAACGCAACACGAAAGCTACATTGAAACAGAAAAATAGTCCAGTAATATCGCTAGCCAAAAGAAACCAAGTAGAAATCAAACGAGAAACAGGAGGATTCATCAGTAATCTCACAGCTATGGAAAGTAGAGAACAGAGAACTTTTAAAATCTAAGTATAAAGTCCTATCTTGATAAATTCATGTCCTATTCTACAGTAGAAGAGGTTAATCTCTCAGAAAAAACTTTACATACATAAAGCCTATATAAAGCATTAATGAAGATAATCATAATTATTCATCTCACACTTTTAAATCTGCTAATTTTCAATCTCATTGGAGGCTGTGCTAGAACAGTACAGCTTTTACCTGGTGGAATCAACAGTAATTCTACTGAAGAATATCCCAACTACAGTGGCGATGGTAACTACTTAGTTTTTGCTTCTGACCGTCGTGGTCACAGAGACATCTTTCTGTATGATTTTTCTCAACGTCAATTAGTATCTCTTCCCAATCTCAATCGCAATAATTCTAGTCAAGACCAGCCCTCTATCAGTCAAGATGGTCGCTACATCGCTTATGTTTCTAATGAAAGAGGAAAAAGCGATATTTTTGTTTATGACCGACAGATACAAAGATCGGAATTAATTACATCGGATATCAAAGGCTCTGTCAGCCATCCTAGTATTAGTGGCGACGGTAGTAAAGTTGCCTTTCAAGCTAGTCAATTAGGACAGTGGAAAATTGTTGTAGTTGAACGCAACATTAACAACTAGCAAGATTGTAGTGTGTTATATTTCGTGATTTTACCCAACCTACAAGCTCTGAGATTGTGCTTTTCATTCTAGTTTCATAATATTTTGATAAGCTAAAAATCAAGAATTAATAATCTTTTTTTAGATGTATTGTCCCATTATGAGAAAAATGTATTACCACAGGTCAAGACTATTGTTAATTCTCATGTTTCTGATTTATCAACTGAATGCTTGATACTTGAGGGTTCTGCGTTATGGCCAGAATTTGTAGCGAATTTAGTTGGCAATGGTGTTAAAGGGATTTGGCTTACGGCTAGCGACCAACTCTTCTGTTACCGAATCAAGAGTGAAAGTAATTTTGATAACGTAAGTGAGGATGACAAGTACCTAATTCAAAAGTTTCTTGACCGTACCCTATTCTACAATAAACGCATGAGAGAGAAGGTTGAGGGTCTTGGATTGATATGTATTGATGTAGAATCTGTGTCAATGACAGACGAACTTTCAAACAAATGTATTGAATTAATGGAGGCTTCCTGTCTTCAGACAGATAATGTAAACTGATATCTTGCACCTCGAAGCCATACCGTTTAAAACTCAAGTTTAGTGACTAAGACAATAAGTAATAACTTTTATGAAAACTAGATAAGAGTCCTCTTGAGTAGGGGTTTGGCACTGCCAAACCCCTACTTGAGGTATTAGCTAAGAAATTTATTTCTTGGTGATTTATCCTCCTTGCGCGGATAAAAACAAGCTATACAGACAGCGAAACAGGTATATTTACCGCAACGTTCGCGCTTTAGCGATAAAGTTAACAATTAGATATCTGCAACTAAGTCTAGTCCCAAGACGCTTTCTTCATTACTAAAGCCAGTATTTTGATCTAAAGCCCAGCTATTAGCAGCAGGATTATATACTTGAGCCGTTAATAATCCTGTTCCTTCAATGGCGAAGAAGTTAACATCTTCAGTAGTGTGGACTATTTCATTATCTAGACTCTTATCTTCTTCAATTCTAATCTCAACGGTACTACCATTTGCTCCTGTAATTTCTCTTGATCGTAATCCAGCAGAATCACCTCCATCATAAGTAGCAATAGAAGCCAAGATTTCAGGAGTTTCTGTAAAGTTAGGACTTAAATCTAGACCATACCATTCATGTTGGACTTGGTTTCCTGTATTAGTAGCTTGATAATAGTTACCATCCCAAGTTCCTTCCCCAGAAGAGATAGCCAACCAACCAATACTATCTTGTTGGTACTCAGAAGACTTTAAGCTTTCTTCTTTTTCTAAAGCCAAATCAAAGCCATTTACACCAGCATTATTCTGGCGAGTACGAATAAACTCGCTATTATTAGTAGTTTGAATTTGACTCAAGACTACTGGTGTTTCTACAAAGTCACTTTGGAAATTAAGAGTTTCCCATTCACCTCCAACATTACTATTGCTGGTAAAAGTACCTACTTCTAAAAGAGTCCCATCTGCTAGTTGCCAAGTACCAGCTTCTACTACCATGTAACTAAAACTCTCATTAACATGAGAACCATCTAGAGATTCTGCTTGTTGAACATAAAAAGAGAGACTATCGCTTTGAATATCGGTTACACGAAGGATAGAAGTCTGACCGCCATTCTGGGATAAAGGTTGAGCGAAAACTACAGGATTAGTATAGTTACCTTGGAGTTGAATAGTTTGTAGATTGTGGTTGACAGCATCTATTCTCCCGATTTCCCCAATGGTTACATTATTGTTGGGCTCTTCTGTTGTAATCAATGAAATGGGGTCTTCCTGTAACTGAATTTGCAGACGATTATCTATTCCAGAAACAAAATAGTCTTCTACTGTAACTGAACCATAACCCTCTAAGTCGATAACTAAATCATTATTATTTTGGGTTTGAATAATATCCGAAGCACTGTAACCAGATAAATCTAAAATATCTAAACCATCGGTATTAACTAAAGTGTCGTTACCAACTGCAATACCATAGTCATAACCACCAAAGATATTGGCTGCATCATTGGCGATTATATAGTCATTACTACTAGAAGCAATAATATTTTCGATAGTTACATCAAACGCGATGGATGTACCGTAGTTATAGTAATTACCCGAATTGCTGCTTTGTTGATTCACATTATTAGCAATTAACCAACCTCCTGGGTTGAGGTCAAAACTGTAACCGCTACTATTTAAAGACAATTGAGAAAAGTCTAGAGTATCAATTCCGTTACTGTCCCAGATAGTCTGTTTGACACGATGGGGTGTTTCTAAAACCGTATCCCCATTCACACTCAACACATCTGTTGTGCTACCAAAAGTGTAAGTATCGTCACCTGTGTTATGATCCTTTGCACCATACATATATTGTAAAGCTGCAATATCATAAGGCATTGCTGTTCCAGCAGAATTGCCTGTAAATTTGTAAGACATTACTGTGTGTGCAGTATTATCGTCGCTAGTTGTCAAATTAGGATTTCCGTCATGAGGATGTTTCAGTCCTAAAGCGTGGAACATCTCATGAATTATACTCATGTACCCATGTTTACCAGGGTCATTTTGAAATCCATTAGTACCACCTTCATAATCATAAGAAGGGTTGAAATGGATATCTCCTCCAATATCCCAGTAATTATTAGGGTAGTAAGCATAGGCGTAATTTGGACCATCAGAGAACATATAGCGGATTTGACCGTAAGTATTGGTGTCGGTTTCTTCTACTTCCACAAAGTCGATATCAACAACTGTTTCTAGCCAATCTACAATTTCTCTAACATTCTCTTTTATCTTGTCACTGACTTCTCGCACATTGGTTTCTGTCGCGTAGTCGTAGTATGAGCCATTGAAAACATCATCCTCATAAAAACTGTAAGTGATAGTATTGCTATTCCATTGATAAGAACTTAACAGAGCTTCAATTTTGTCAAATTCTAAAGTATTGGGTGTAATGGTTTCATCTGAAGGTGTAGAAGATGATTCTGTAACTAAATCACTAGGTAAAATACCACTACAACAGCTAGGACAGTTACACCGAAAAGAGGCTATATTTTGATGTTGCCATGAATTGTTACTATCCCCTAGCCAACCATCTCTAATTTCTGCCAATGAAGAAGATATTGATGATTCTGTGGTTTCATCTACCTCAATAGAAGCAACAAGAGTATTACTATGTTGGGATTCTTCACTATTATTTGGTTCTGGGTTAGATGTAGAATCAGGATATTTTTTGTTCTGTTCTTTGAGATTTACTAAGTCTTTTAAAATTGGCTCAAAACTTTGAAATAAAGTATTTTCAGCCTCTTGTATAAGATTATTTTGGAAAAAATTATTAAACATTTATAAAAAATTTAAACAAATTACTATCACTTGTAAGTTTAGATAAATAAGCATTTTTTTGAGAATTGAAAAAACACTGAAATTTATTAATTTATTTTTATGATTAGTTTTCTTGTGTTCAAGAGATTACCGTTTATCTACTGTGATAGAAATCACACATCTAACTATTTTTACAATTAGATTAGTAAAAAATATAAAATTTTGAATAATCTAGCAGCTTGTGTATAAAAGTTTTTCACTAGATACCATTTTCTGCGTCCGACTCAAATGAAAAAACACTTAGTATAAAGTTCGGAACGAATTATAAAGATATAATTTAACCAAACAGGAAATAAACTAATGAGTCAACAGATTGCTTTTTTGGGTTTGGGGTTGATGGGTGCGCCGATGGCAGCTAATTTAGCTCGTAAAGGTTATGCTGTTACCGCTTGGAATCGAACCAGCGATCGCCCAGGGATAAAAATTGCTACCGAAGCAGGAGTAAAAGTAGTTGCTTCAATTGAAGAAGCAGTAAAAACAGCAGAAGTTGTGTTTTCCTGTGTGGGAGATGTTCCCGATGTCAAGGAAGTTTTGTTAGGAGAGACAGGGGTAGTAAATTTTGCTTCACCCCATACTTTAATTGTGGATATGAGTACTATTGGTAGTATCGCAGCAAGAGAAATTGCTACAGAATTAGAGAAACATCAATTACGTTTTATGGACGCGCCTGTTTCTGGAGGAGATATCGGGGCGATTAATGGGACTCTAACTATTATGGTAGGCGGAAGTGAAGCAGATTTTATTCAATGTAAGCCTTTCTTAGAAGCTATGGGAAAAAATATTACTCTCTGTGGGGAAGTCGGTAGCGGACAAGGGGTTAAAATGTGCAATCAAATACTCTGTGCTTTGAATATGATTGGTATTTGCGAAGCGATGCAAATGGCTTTACAACAGGGTATCGATCCTAATCTTATTGTAGAAGTTTGTGGCACTGGTGCAGCAGGTTCTTGGGCATTATCTAATTTAGGCTCCAAGATTATTAATTCTGATTATGAACCAGGTTTTGCGATTAAACATATTATTAAGGATTTGCGATTAGTACAAGAAATTAACCAAGCTGGAGGGGGTAATTTACCAGGAACCGAATTAGGCGATCGCCTGTTTAAAGCAGTGGCAGCAATGGATAATGGAGAAGGTGCAGAACAAGGAACACAAGCTATGATTCGAGCTTATCAGTAACCAAGCAAGTTACTATTACCGCTGAAAAGGATGAAGGATGAGGAAGTAATCAGTTATCAGTTATCAGTTATCATCAACCACCCCCAATTCCCCATTCCCCATTCCCCATTCCCCTCGGGAGGAGACTTAATAGATCTAGGTATTGAACCCAAAATAGATCGGTTTTGTAATGAAGTCTCCTTCGGTGCCCCATTCCCCATTCCCGCTTCTCCACTATCGCGACCTTAATTTAGCTGTTACCTTAACATCATATTCTTCTTCAAACACGGGTTTTTTATAATCTAAACTCCATAGTTCTAAAGCACAATCATCGCGGATTTCTTTGGGTATGAGATCTATTTCTAACTCTCTATTTTCAGCATCCCAATGACATTTAATCTCAGCGATCGCCTGTTGTCTTCTTTCTAAAGCAACCACCAGGCGTAAAATAGCACTAAGTTGACGTACCATTAGCTGTTGTGTTTTGTGAGAAAGTTTCTGATAAGGTTCGTGTTTTTTCTTGGGTTTACTTTTGCGGTGATAGCGTGCAATATTAGCAATTAATTCTAGTTCTAACTCGGTAAAACCTAGTAATTCTGCATTACGAATTAAATAGTAGGAATGTTTGTGATGAGCAGAATGACTAACATATAAACCACAGTTGTGTAAGATAGCAGCACTCCAGAGTAATTCTCTTTCTTTTTGTCCCCAGTTATGAAGGTGATATTGGGTTTGATCGAAGATACTGAGGGCAAAATTAGCTACTCTTTGACCTTGGTCGAGATCTACTTGATATTTGCGAGCAATTTTAATTACGTTACGACTTCTAACTTCGTTCTGATACTTTAGGCGATCGCTGATTAGTCCGTTGGTTAGCATCCAGTCAACGATAATTCCTTCTCGTAAAGCCCTCTCACAAATAGTAATTGAGCCTAACTGGAGCAGTTTCATAGTTTCTAGCAGTATTATCGCCCCAGGAACGATAATTTCCGCTCTGCGATCTGAGATACCAGGAAGATTGTATCTTTCCTCATAATCCATTTTGGCTAACTTATCGATAATGGCTTCTAAGTCTTGGCGACTCACTTGATAGCCATTGATGGGGTTGGGGATTATCCCCTGTTTGTCTAAAGCATGAACTATTGCTAAAGTTTCAATTGTGCCAGAAGTCCCTACTAAACGAGGATTTTCCTTAAGTTGTAATTTTTGCCAAATTCCATCGGTAGAACGCTCTAACTTTCCCCTAATATAAGCTTTGAGGTAATTTAACTCAGATTCACTAATGGGGTCACTAGAGACAAATTCTTTCGTAAGGCGCACAGCACCAACTTTGGTACTACTCAAGAAACGGGCTTCTTTATCGTCTGCTAAGATTAACTCCGTTGAACCACCACCAATATCAATAATAATATGAGGGCGATCGCCAAAGTCCATTCCCGAAAGAACTCCTAAATAGATGCGTCGCGCTTCTTCTGACCCTGAAATTAAATCAACTTGAATACCTAATTCTGTTTCGATGCGTTGTAAAAATGCTGGTCCGTTTCCTGCTTCACGGGTTGCACTAGTTGCAACAGCTATAATTTGACGCACATTGAGACTATCAGCCAAGTCTTTGCAGCGTTTTAATGCAGCCATAGAGCGTTCAATAGCTTCTGGGGTGAGGTGTCCTGTTTGGGGGTCGCGATCTCCTAACCTCACAGTATCTTTTTCTTTGGTAATAATATGAAAAGCAGGGAGAGTGCTGTCGATCTCGACAACTACCATGTGTATAGAATTAGTGCCAATATCAATAGCTGCAATTATCTGTTTTTCGGAGTCAGAAAAATCTCTAACAGTATTATTTGTGAGACTGGGTTGATAAATAGACTCGATCATCAAAACTTTATAAAAATCACTCTTACCCTATAAGAATATAGTCTTGTGGACTTATTAGTTTCATAGAACCTTAACTTTTGAATTATTGATTATTCTTCCGCGAGAAGACCCCCGACGGATTCGGTGGGGTGCGACCCGTTTTAAGCTAACTACGAAGTTAACACTAAGTAGGAACCTTAAGGGAGTAAACTACCCACCACCTATTAACTCACCTTCGGTTCGTCAAGCTCGGTGGGGGCTTTCAGTAGCCCTAGAATTAAT
>JASJCP010000115.1 GCA_030065935.1 Xenococcaceae cyanobacterium MO_167.B27 | reverse complement strand
TAAAACCTATTGTCATCTAGCAGAGATTAAAGGTGAGTGTCGAGTAGTCTATCAACCAAACAATCCTTTATCTTGTGGTGCAGTAGTTTGGATTGAGGTAGTTTCCGATACTGTAGTAATACCACAGTTGTTGAAACCGATGGGGGTCGCGATCTCAGCTTCGCTGAGGCACTGCGTGATCGCGCTATAATCAGATTCTGAAAATAATTATTCTCTAGTCTTTAAGACAGCAATTAAGTCTAAGGGATTGATTTGACGGCGAATAATTAAACCTGAAAGGAATCCTGCGATCGCGAGTATGATAAAAGTAAAAGCATAATTAGAATTAGTAATTATCAACAGTAAGGGATACACATTAAGCAAATCTGAGATCAATCCTAATGTTAGAAACTAGGAACTACCAATTAAAATTTGTTGAGTACGGTAGTCTTGAATATGAACAGGCTGCTCAACTTAGATATCGTCTGTTTTACCAAGAACATGGCATTCGGTTTGAATCAATATTTGATTCCCAAGAAAAACAAAATCTACATCTTGCTATTACAACTAAGACACAATATCAGGTATTGGCGTATGGTCGGTTAGATCGCAAAAGTTCTGATGAGTTTCAGATTTGTCAAATGGTTGTTGAACCAGAATACCAAAGACAGGGACTAGGAACACTGATACTGAAAGCATTAACTAAGGTAGCAACTAATAAAGGAGCAAGTCTTGTGACGCTTAATGCTAGAGTGACAAAAATAGAATTTTATCAAAGGTATGGTTTTGAGCCTATTGGTGGAGTGTTTGCATCTTCATCAACTGGTGTACCCCATATTAAAATGCAGAAGCCAATATTGCGATCGCTCTTAGTAATTTAATTCCATCAAACAACTTGGCGGGAGGCGCGATCGCGGTAGCTGCTGATATTGCTTCTGAGACTGATGTAATCGATCTGTTTAATACACAAGAATTAAAATACCTTAACTAAGTTGAGAATTTATTTTTAAAAGCAATCATGGTAACAACACCATCCAAACCCATCACTTTAGAAGAGTTTCTGGCATTGCCAGAAACCAAACCCGCCAGTGAATACATCGACGGAAAAATTATTCAAAAATCAATGCCAAAAGGAAAGCACAGCACAATTCAAACTGAACTATCTGCTGCTCTTAATGTTGCTCTGAAACCACAGAAAATTGCTCGTGCTTTTTCTGAATTAAGATGCACCTTTGGCGGACGTTCTACTGTACCTGATGTGACAGTATTTACTTGCGATAGAATTCCTCGTGATGCTAATGGAGAGATCGCAGATTCTTTTCAAGCTGCACCAGATTGGACAATTGAAATTTTATCTCCTGATCAAAGCCATACTAGAGTGACTAAAAATATTCTTCACTGTTTGGATAATGGTACACAGTTAGGATGGTTAATTGACCCTAGCGAACAGTCTATTTTTGCTTATTATCCCAAGCAACAACCTGCATTTTTTGAAGCTGCTAACGATGTTTTACCCGTTCCCAATTTTGCGAAGTCGTTTCAGTTAACTTTAGGTGAGTTATTTGGTTGGTTGTTGGAATAATTTATACAGTAGGTATTTGAAAGAAAACAATACTGCATAAATCTAAAACACTAGAAAAGGATTGTATTTATAAGTTGTTCAGTAAAGCTTGAATTACTCTCTAGTTTTTAAGACAGCAATTAAGTCTAAACGATTGATTTGACGGCGAATAATTAATCCTGAAAATAAAGAGGCGATCGCCTGAAACTGAAAATAATCAATCTTCTCCAATCAAATCCTTAATTGCTGCTAACATTTCGTTTATTTGTGAAGTCTTTATTGAACCAATGTAACCGCTTGTGATCGTTTAATATAGTATGAATTTGAATTATTTTTACAAGTCTTTTCTGGATACAAGGGATTGATATCCTCTCCAAGATTATCCAAGTTTGACATCTGAAAATCAAAATGGGGAAAAATATGAATGTAAATGCTTTAAAAGATATTCACCGACAGATGAGAAGAACTGGAATTTTACTATTTTTGGATTCTTTTATGGAAGCTTTAAATAATCATGAGCAGATTCTATCTGTCATTCACCTTGCTTATGCTTCGGAAACTCTTTTAAAAGCAAGAATAGCACAAGAACATCCACTATTAATTTTTTCCAAGCTTCCTCCACTACCCAATAATAATTCGGTTCAAAACCCCCTTGATATTATTAATTTATTTTTAGAAAAGGGAAGGACATTTTCTTATATTGATTTACCAAATCAGTTATGGGCTGTCACTGGAATATCAATGACTAAAGAGCAACAAGAAAAATATACTAATTTTGGTTATTTAAGAAATCAACTTATTCACACTTCAATGACCAGTGAACAAAACTTGAATTTAGAGACTATTAAATATTCTGTGGAAGTATTAAGTCCTCTTATAAAAGAATTTTGGGGTAAGTCTATTATTGATTTTGTAAAAAATCATCCAGAATATAGTTGGAAATTTTATGAAGGAATGATTGAAGAATCTATAGTGGATAAAGGAATTAAAGTAGATAATGTTTTAAGAGAATTACTAGGGGAAGAAAGTAAAAAAGGATATGAAAAATTATTAGCTCGCAACGAAGAACATGAAGAACGATTAAAAATTGAACTTGACACAGGTCTGATAGACAAACAAGCTGAAGAATGGGAAAAAGAGTTTGGAGATTATCCTAATTCTCATGCTACTGATCCATATATTGAAGCTCTAATCAAATGGTCAAATTTTCTGGATTGTTTTTGTAATTCTTAGATGCTTATCTTAAAATTGAAACATTTTAACCATGAAAAGATAATTATTCCCTAGTCTTCAACACAGCAATTAAATCTAAATTATTGATTTGACGACGAATAATTAAGCCTGAAATTAAAGATGCGATCTTTCCGAAGGAATGTACAATCTCGCCATAGACAAGATATTAAGCGATCGCGCAGTGATTTACTTTAGGAGAACCCACATTATCATATTATTTATTGGTATCGAGAAAAAACTAATCTAGATAGTTGTGGAGAACTTTCCCTATTCTTTAACAGAGCATGGTAAAACCAGAATTCAGGAGCGTGGGATTCGTCTGGAGTGGATTTGTGATACTGTACAAAATCCTCAGAAACTCAGGCTCGATCCAGAAGACTCTTCTAAATGCTACGCTTTCAGGGCGATTCCAGAATATGGCGATCGCGTTTTACGAGTAATTTATAATAGGGATCGAACTCCTTGGGCTATAGTATCAGCCTATTTTGATAGAAATATGAAAGGAAAATTATGAGCATAAAATTAGAGTACGATCCTCAAGCAGATGCAGCTTATTTAAAGTTGTCTAATAATCAAATTATTGAGTCTGAAGAAATAATTAATGGAGTGGTTTATGATTATGGAGCAAATAACGAGATTGTAGGAATTGAAATTTTAAACCTTAAAGCTAAATCACCTGAACAATTTAAACAGCTTAATTTTCCTTTTTCGCCAGAAGATAGAGCGTTTTTGAAAGAATTTTTGATTAAAGTATTAGTTTAATGAAATTATTGTTACTCCCTAGTTTTCAACACAGCAATTAAGTCTAAGCGGTTGATTTGACGACGAATAATTAATCCTGAAAGGAATCCTGCGATCGCGACTATGATAAAAGTAAAAGCATAATTAGAATTAGTAATTATCAACGGTAAGCGATACAGTTCGGAGTTGTAAGCAGCAGACATGAGTGCTGCCAAACCATAGCCAATTAAATAACCTACAGGAATTGCTAACAAAGTTAAAATTGCTTGTTCTCCCAGTAAAATAAAAGCCACTTCCCCTTTAGTAAAGCCCATAATTCGCAGACTAGCTAATTCTCTTCCCCTTTCAGAAAGAGCGATACGGGCGGAATTATAAACAACGCTAAAGGTAATGATGCAAGCAAAAATCACCAGCCAAGTAGTCATAATATTCAGATTTTCGGCACTGATTTCTTTAAAACTATTTAAGCCAGCTTCACGGGTAGATATTCCTGTAACCGCAGGGATTTGTTTTAATTCTGTGTAAAGCTTGTTAGCAAGATGAGTATCCACCGAGAGATATGCACCAGAAATAGTTGCACCTTCCCGCATCAAGCGATTAAGAGCATTAATATCAATATATGCTTGCACTCCTAACAGTTCATCTACCAATCCCGCTACGGTAATTTGACGCACAGGGCGATTTTCTTCCAATACTTCTACGGTTAAAATATCTCCAGGTTTGACACCCAATATCTCTGCTAGTTTAGTTGTCATCACTACTCCATCACTAGGAAGATAGACAGAGTGTAAATTCTTATCCATCAAGCGACGTAATTCTCCTTGGGGTTGAATACCTGTTAAAGCAGTGCGATAGGTGCGGTGTTCAAAACGTAGTCGTGCAGAAACTAAGCGGAATGGCTCGGAATCAATTACCCCTGGTAAATTAGCTACTTCATAACGGGTACGAGAAGGGCGGGGTTCATTGAATACAATTGTCATATCTTCCCGTTGTACCTGACGGAATTGAAAATCCATCAGATAGTTAACCGCATCTTTCATATAATTTCCCGTAATGAGAATTGCCACTGCTAGGGAAATACCAAAAATTGATAAACCAGCTTGTATGGGTTTTCGTTCTAAATTCCGTAAGATGATTCTTCCCGCAACAGAAAAGAAATGCTGTAAACCTAGTCTTTCTATAATAGTAGGTTTGAACTTGGCGGGAGGTTCAGGGCGCATTCCTTGGGCTGGTGGTAAAGCAACAGCTTTATTTACTGCCGTAAATGCACCGATCGCAGCAGCAGCATAACTAACTATAATGGCAGTGGCTAAAACTCTAGGACTAAAATCGTAACGCAGCAAAGGAAATTTATAAAACTGGGTGTAAACTTGCGTAAGTCCTCTTCCCAACCACAAACCGCCTAAAATACCTAAGATTGAGCCAAAACTGACAATAGTTAGTACAAATTTGAGATAGTGTAAACCAATAGCAAAGTTATCATAACCAAAAGCTTTTAAGACAGCTATTTGTTCTCGTTGTGTACCTACCAACCGCGATAAAACGACGTGGAGCAGAAAAGCAGCAATACCCAGGAAAATTGAAGGTAGTAGGGTAGCCATAATCTCTAAACCCTTAATCTCGTCATCCAGAATCTGATGGGAGAATTGATCATCTCTACCATAAGCACCCAAACCACCATAACGTGCCAACATTCTATCTAACTGGGTAATGACTTCAATTTCTTTAGCACCAGGACTCAAAGACAGAGTAACGTTATTAAATGCTCCATCAAGATCGTAGGCTTTACCTAAAGCATCTCGACCCATCCAGATAATACCAAATCGCTTATTATCAGGATATAGTTCCCCCGCCCCCCTTACTTCATAGACATATTCGGGAGAAAGAGCAATCCCCACAATCTTTAACCGTTCCCATCTACCATTAATAATTGCCCCAATACTATCCCCCAACTGCAACTTATTCGCTTCCGCAAATGCCTCACTAACTAATACTTCATCACCTCTTCCTGATTCGATATAACGCCCTTTACGGATAAAAGGCTCATTTAAC
Source organism: Xenococcaceae cyanobacterium MO_167.B27 (assembly GCA_030065935.1). Lineage (GTDB taxonomy): Bacteria > Cyanobacteriota > Cyanobacteriia > Cyanobacteriales > Xenococcaceae > JASJCP01. The sequence goes on along the minus strand of JASJCP010000115.1, from coordinate 19,625 downwards.
ATCGAAATCTGTTGTTCTCCCACTGAAATCAGCCTTCCTGTAGCTGGTTCAGTCAAGCCTGGAACATCAAGGGTTACATCCACTACAATGCGAGTTTGGGTTTGTGCCACTCCTGGTATGTCTGCAATCTGTCCTTTAATAGTTTCAGGGGCGCGTTTGAGAGAGAGAAAAACCTGAGCAAAATGATATTCGTTGTAGTAAGTATTCTGAGTCAGAGTCAGGGAAGTATAAGCACTCCTCGCCATCACAAAGCTAGCAATACCACAGGCGACAACAAGAGCGATCGCGATTACCTGTCCTCTTGCGTGCCATAAATCTCTAAATAGTTTGCGATCGAGGGAATTCATAGTTATTTTTTTTCCTCTTACCCGAATCTTGAAATTAGCAATAGGAAAAAGTACGGATTATCATTACAAAACTCTTGTCTTGAAGTTCACACAATTGAGTTGTAGCTAAAATGTAAATATATCCTATCAAAATTATAAGATAAAGATAATTGTTGCTGAATCAAAGTTTTTATCGGTGTGCCAAGTTTTAGTTCAAAAATAAAAATCTGATGATTTTAGGAGGCAAGTATTATGCCGATTCCCCAAATAATGCTCGACGAAATAGGTGTTTCTAACACAATCTTAGCTCATAGCAAGCAAACACTTAGAGAAGTTTTTGAACCCCTACAAGAAAAAAACTATCCAGAGAATAAGAGCTATCTTATTGTTGCTCAACCTCAAGAAAAGTTTAATGTGATTTCACTCTCAGATTTAACAAGCATTTTATCTGAAAAGGGTTCTGATATTTTGACACAACCATTATCTAATTTACCTATTCCTGAAGCTAGTAGAGTTGTTGATCGAAATACGCAAGAAAGTGGTAGTAATATTATTCAATGGGTTCGTACTCATGCACCATCAACCTTAGTGGTTACTGATAAAGGGGAATTTAGTGGTCTTTTAGTCAATCAAAATCGCTCTGGAGAATTAGGGCTATATGGAAATACTACATTCTGGGAGCTATATGGGGGATACACTGGAATAAATTGAATAGACTGACATAGATCTAGATTTGATGTTATTAGGAATAATTAAAACAGTAGTAGCTTGTTAAGTTCTACCTCAATGTTGAGAAAAGCAACAGGTTTAACAATTCCCGTGGTGAATTCTTGAACATCTAGATAATTATTATCTTGAGGGTTGGTCATAACCCACAATTTTTTGTTAGGTAAATCAATCACCCAATATTCAGCAATACCATTACGAGCGTAGGTAATATTTTTTTCGGACAAGTCTTTATTCAAAGTTCGATCTGCAATCTCAATTAACCAATAGATATCTTGAGCATAAGGATGATGTTGGGCGTATATAGTATCAGGAAGACGAACTACAGCAATATCTGGTTCTGGTTCAGAATTATCTAGGGTAATAGGATGAGCTTCCCTAACTATTGCTAATCCTGCTAATAATTTTCTTAAATATTCGACCACAGAATGATTAGTAAATGTATGGGGTATTCCCTCTGGACTCATAGTAATTATTTCTCCCTCCAAAAGTTCTACGGATTTACCTTCTAAGAGTCCTGTTTCAATCATCCGATGATATTCTTCTACTGACCACTTGTATAGAGTTTTCATTTTGACTTTTGATTTTTGGGGTGGGGGATGCTGAATTTATTTGAGTATATCCAATCACCCCTTTAACTTCTAGACGGGCGCAAGGCTTGCGCGGATACTAATATTTATCAAATTTATCTTAAAAATTTATTGCTTTTGCTCTACTCCAAATCCTACTAATAAAATTGTTTCTAAAGGTTCTCCTTGTGGGGGTCTTTGGTAGTTAAGGATTTTACGAATACGGAGATCGGGTTTAGTCAGAGTAATAGAGTCAATAGAAATTACCCGAGTATAGTTTGTGGTCATCAATAATTCTTTACTATAGCAATTGAAACGAAAATGGGAAATCATGGGTCTGGCTTCTTCATAAGCGCGATCGCGTAAATAGTCCCCTTCTAAAAAGCCATTCCTTTCTGTTTTGGGAACAAACATCAAATTAAGATTTTGTCTGACTTCTTCCCCTTTGTCAGAGATGGTGTAAAATCCCAGATTAAAGCCTAGTAGTTTTTCTAAGGGTTCTAGAGAATTATAAGCATTGTCAGTAAGTACTTTTTGTTTCTGTTCTTTAGTTAGGGGTTGTACTTGAAATTCTGTATGCGATCGCTCTACTTCTTGATAGGTTAGATAGTGATAAGTCCGTTCGGATACCCAGTTACCAACACAATCAGCAAAAAATTGTTCAAAAATAAAATCATTCATCAGGTTCGTAGTTTCCAATTCTTTTAATACACTAAGGCTTGATGTCTTTTTTACAATGTCTCAGAGAGAGATTCGGAGCAACATGGAAAATAGTGGTAACAATCCGCAAGCCAACTATGATATTTTATTTCAAACCATTAAGGAATTAGTGTTACATAACTCTCCTAGTGGAGTGGAAACAGAGATTAATACTTTTTTGCTGGAAAAATTTAAGAGTTTGGGATTAGAAACCTGGATCGATCCAGCAGATAATGTGATTGCTAAAATACCAGGGAAAGACAGCAACCGCGCCATAGCTATTACGGGACACAAGGATGAAATTGGCGCAATTGTCAAATCTATTGAACCAGATGGTTGCTTACACATCAGAAAGTTAGGGGGTTCTTTTCCTTGGATTTATGGTGAAGGAGTAATGGATATTATTGGTGACAAGAAAACTATTCAGGGTATCCTGTCTTTTGGTTCTCGTCATGTCTCCCATGAGTCTCCTCAAAAAGTTCAACAAGAAAACTATCCTGTATTATGGGAAGATAGCTGGGTGGAAACTAAATGCACCATAGAAGAACTAACAGCAGCAGGAGTGCGCCCAGGAAGTAGAGTATTAGTGGGAAAACACCGCAAACAGCCTTTTCGTCTCCAAGATTATATTGCTAGCTACACCCTAGATAATAAAGCTTCTGTTGCCATCTTATTAGCTCTAGCAGAAAACCTTAAGCAACCCACAAAAGATGTTTATTTAGTAGCTTCTGCTAAAGAGGAAGTGGGTGCAATTGGGGCTTTGTACTTTACCCAAAATCAACCTCTTGACGCTTTAATTGCCCTTGAAATCTGCCCTGTATCTTCAGAATATCCAATTCAAAAAGGACAGAATCCTGTCTTACTTTCCCAGGATAACTACGGTCTTTACGATGAATATCTTAATGCAGAAATTAGACAAGCAGCCAATAAAGCTCAAATTATTTTACAAGAAGCTACTATCAGTGGTTTTGGAAGTGATGCTTCCATTGCTATGAAATTTGGTCATGTATCTCGCGCAGCTTGTTTAAGTTTTCCCACAGAAAATACTCACGGTTATGAAATAGCTCATTTAGGGGCGATCGCTAACTGCATTTTGGTTTTGATGAGCTACTGTAGTTCCAATTATTAGTTATTAATAGTATTAACTAGTTAGCGCATTATTAATTAGAGATATAGAGAATAGTGCATAGATAATACAGAATAGATAATACAGAATAAATAATACAGAATGTACCAATAATTTTCTCATGGTACTTAGTTTTTTAAAATTGATCTCAATTCCCGCCAACTAGTTAAATAAACAGAGAATTATTTATTATTATTAAGAAAAACCTCTGAATACCCGATCTAATCTATTGCCTATCAGCTTTTGCCTTAAGTTTTCCTAAGTTTCCCGACACTTTTGAGAAACATTATAATATGATTGAGCAATATAATTTGGCTCTTAGCTCTACATTAAAGCCAGAAATTTAGCCAGTTAACTTGCTGTTGTAATCTCCATTGTCGGCAAAAATGGAATTGGTGGAACAGTGAACATTTTTGTATTACCCTGTTCCGACTTTGTCACTTTCTGTTTACTACTATTAAGCTACATATCATATTGATTAGTTGTTAACCAGGAAGTATGAATTTTAAGTTAATTTTATTCAAATTCGTCCCATTAATAGCGTTGATGATTGGACTTTTACCATCAACAAATAATGTTGCCAAAGCTGCTGGTTCTTCTCCCAGTAAAAAAGACCCTTCTGGAAAAGAATCCGCAGCAGCTGATAAGCATTCTGGCTCATCATATTATAATCAAGTAGTTATTTCCGACAGAGCGCACAGAATCGAGTTTTTCATCGGCTTGGGTCTGATCGGTATTTGTCTAGTTACTCCTGAGCTTTTCTACAAACCTAATAGCAACATTAAAAGCCAAGTTAAAAGCAGTTCTGACAGCAATACTAATAAGCAAACCATAGAACTAGCGAAAAAACCGAATAATCACAAAAAACAAAAAGTCGGTACTGAGTTAGATATTCCTTCTTTAAATGTCATTGCCAAAAATACTAATGGTTCTCATGGTTTAGATGTATTTCTTGATAGCTTGGAAAAACCTAGTAAGAATGGAAAACCCGATAAAGAGCAAAAAATAATTAATAATTAACATTTAAAATACCGATAAATTAAGGAGGGAATTATATGGTTAGTATTAAAGGTAAAACAAATTCTTTCGAGCGAAGATTTAGTCTCAAGCGAATTTTCAATAACCTTGATAAACTACAAGATGTAATAGTACTTATTTGTGGCATCTTATTAGTATTTGAAATGATGCTCATCTTAGTAGATGTTTTTCTATCTTTGAGAGCAGGAACTGACTTTAAAACCGTTACCTCTCAAAGTATGTTTCTGTTAATCTTAGTAGAATTATTCCGCCTCTTGGCAGTATATTTAGAACATCACAGAATATATGTAGGTATAGCTGTAGAAGTTGCAGTTGTATCTATTCTTAGAGAGATAATTGTTGAAGGCTTGATTCACATGAACGCAACAACGATAGTTGCTACTTGTAGTTTCTTGTTTGTGTTAGGGGGTTTGATGTGGGTTAGCCATAAAGTTGAAGGACCAATAGAACATTGAGCTAATAATTTAGGTTGTGAGGAATTATATTAATTAATTAAAAAAGTATTTCTTCGTGAGAGGTTTCTTGCGGAGAATCTTTTTATCTAGCTGAAGCCAAACTACACATCTTAATTGCTTGGGTTTGCAAGAGGGAGAGACTATCTTCACCTCGCTTAAGACCATACTCTAAATCTAAGAGTAGAGGTAAAGTAGATAGTAATGTTTGAGAATTAACCGATTTTATTTCCTGAAGAATATATTTGATACGGTGAGGGTTAGGTATTTCTGCGACAATAGCCATCGCCTTATGTTCTTTTTCCCCTGCTTCAATCATAGATTTAATTATTGCCCAAGTCCGAAACTGTTTCACTAGAGTAGCAACTATTCTCAGAGGCGGTTCATTTTGGTTGAGTAAATCATTGATTAAACTTAAAGCAACATCGGTTTTACCATCCCGAATTGCTGCTGCGAGTTGCAGACTATTTTGAGTATTACAAGTTACTAAAGTTGCTACTAAATCTCGCTCAATTACCGAAGAACTACTGTAATGAACACTTAATTTTTCCAATTCATTCCATAATTGTCTAGTATTATTCCCTACCGACTCTACCAGTAATTCTATGGAGGAAGGGGTCAATTTAATTCCGATTTCTGTTGCTAAATTTCTTACCTGTTGACTCATTGCTTTAGTGTTCCAGTAAGGAATTAAACTAAATTCTCTTATTTTTGCATATTTTTGCACTAATTTGGTCGATTTAAGTCTGCCATCAGGTTTTTTGGCAGTTGTTAGTAGTAAATGACAGTTTTCAGGAACTACTGGTAAAGTACGTTGCAACTCTGCTAGTAAATCCCCAGAACATTGCTGCATAATCGTGGTATTCCTGAGCCAAACTAATTTTTCTCCCATCCCAAAAACAGGAGTCATTACCTCATTTAAAGCTTCGATGGTATTTTCTATACCCTCCCCTGAAAATAAATGATAATTAAATTGCAACCAATCAGGATCGAGGACTTTAGCTTGTAGTTTTTCTACAGCTTTTGCGATCGCAAAATCATCTTCTCCCCAATATAAATAAATCCCCATTGTTCTTAATTCAAACTTTAATTAAATCGAGTTTTTTTTAAGATATGACAATTTGGCTTTCAGTATTTAGACTTAAAAGCATTTACAGTATATATTATGTAGTATCCAATACTCAACTTAAGTAAAAATAATGAATATAGCACCTCAAATCAGTATAAACTTAGCACTTATTCTGCTCTTAATATTGCTAACCAATCAAGTTCATGAATCCAACACTCAGGTGGATTCTTTATCCCCATTAGAGTCACTCTTTATCAACAGTCAAGTTATAGATGATTAAATACCTAGCTTGAGTCCGATAAATCTCGGGAAGTATCAACTAGCAAGTAAATAATAAATTAAACCGGGTCTATTAGACCTCTTGCATAAGTATGAAAAACCTAGATTAAGTAAAGGGGAAAGGCAAAATGTAAAAGGGAAAAATCATCTACTCCAAGAAGTCTATTGTAAAACCAGTAGGTTTAAGAAATACGAATATTTCTAACTTTTAAGACTTAGCTCTTCACATCACCACATCAGGAGATCGCAACTTCTCATCTGGAAACTCCACTTCTCCAATTAAACAAGGTTGATCAATTAGCTATGAACAATTACGCTATCTTGGTAATTGGGTAGAAGTTCTCAGGATAGAGAGATGAAAAACTTTTTACTATTTTGTTTGTTTTTTTTAGGTTTAGGATGGGCTTTAGTTAGCTTTCCAGGTTTAGCCAATCAAGGAGAATTTGACTCTTTGATTTTAGACTTTCGAGATGATATTCCTATCACTAAGATTAGCCAAGAAATCGCAGATATCGCTGAAAAATATCACCATACTCCTCAATTAAATAGTATTTTTTCTGTAGAAGATCATGTATATATAGTAGAGGGAGATAAAAAAGTTTTAGAGCAGATAAGGCGATCGCCAATCCAAAAAGATACAGAATATATTGAACCTAATTATCAGTATCACGCCTTAGAAGTTCCCAACGATCCTCAATACAGTAAACAGTGGAACTTCCGCAGTATAAATATAGAGTCAGCTTGGGATGAAACCAAAGGCAAAGATATAGTAGTTGCAGTTATCGACACAGGAGTCAGTAAAGTCCCTGACCTCAAACTAACTCAATTTGTTGCAGGTTATAACTTTGTCAACGATACCAAAGATGCTATAGATGATAATGGTCATGGTACTCACGTGGCAGGAACAGTCGCTCAATCCACTAACAACGGTTATGGTGTAGCTGGTATTGCTTACGAAGCCAGTATAATGCCTCTTAAAGTTCTCTCTGCTAGTGGAGGGGGAACAGTAGCAGACATTGCAGAAGCGATTAAATTTGCTGCGGACAATGGCGCAGATGTAATTAACATGAGTTTAGGGGGCGGTGGTAGCTCTAAACTCATGGAAGAAGCTATTAATTATGCTTACAACAAAGGTGTAGTTATTGTTGCTGCTGCGGGAAACTCTGGAGAAAACGCCTCTGGTTATCCTGCTAGATATCCCAAAGTAATTAGCGTATCTGCTACCGACGCATCAGGAGAAAAAGCAGCCTACTCTAACTATGGCGCAGGAGTTGATATTGCAGCCCCAGGAGGAAGTGAAACCGCTACTATCTTACAGAACACTATCGACCCCACTACAGGAGAATCAATTTTCCTAGGTGCGATGGGAACAAGTATGGCATCTCCCCACGTAGCAGGAGTTGCAGCCCTGATTAAAGCTAGTGGTATCTCTGAACCCTCCGCCGTCTTAGATGTACTTAAAAAATCCTCTCGCAAAGTTACAGAAGACCCCCTTAACTACTTTGGTGCTGGTCATTTAGATGCTGGCGCAGCAGTGAAATTAGCATTGCAAGGACAAATTACCTTCCGCGACTTCTTCCGTTGGTTAAGAGATAATGGTTATCTCAACCCTCGTTTCTGGATTGATGGTGGTGCAGTAGCATTAGTCCCCAAAATATTAATGGTAGTGGGTTCTTATCTTCTAGCTTGGGCGTTGCGAGTCTATTTCCCCTTTAGTTGGTCATTAAACAGTGGTTTAATTTTTGGTAGTTCTGGTTTATTTTTCCTACAAGGATTATATGTCTTCGATCTACCTCAATGGCCCTTCCGTCTAGCTGGTAGTTCCCTTGCCGAACTAGGTAACGTAGTAATGGGGACATCTAGTTTAAATCCGATATTTGCTAGTGTCTTAATTCCTTTGATCTTAATTGCTCTTTTGTCTGGACATCAAACTTGGAAATGGTTTGCTATTGGTTCTTGTTTAGGAGTAGCAGTATGCTTAGGTATTAGTGCAGTTATTGATCCTGCGGTTTGGGGTTTAGGTGCTGGTACAATGGCTCGCAGTTTTCTTGGAGCTAATGCTTTACTCTGTGTTGCTTTGGGCTATTTAGCTAGTAAAGATCAGTAACACCCTTCTCCTCTAATAGCGATATTTGAGATAGACAATAGATACTTGGTAGGTTGGGTAGAACGAAAGTGAAACCTATGCTCTGTCGTTAAGAATTAAGGAACGGGTAAAAAGGTTTATAGCCAAGGGTGTTCTTAGCATGACAAGCTTAACTAAGATTCTCGAAGCACACTTTACCTAACTATTAGGAACTAATCACAACCATGATTAAACCCAACTATGTACTGGTGTTAGATGCGGATAAAGCACCGCTTACTCCATGTAAGCCAACAGTTTAATTTGTTTGGTAGTGCGAGCGTCTCGCTCGCAATCAATTGTTCGCTCCCCTAACCCCCTCGATCCCCCCTTTAATGGGGGGATCAGTTAATTTGAAATTTAAAAACAATAAGTAATAAAGTGAGTGAAAAAAAGAACAAAAAAATGATAACCTTTATTTTATTATGACAGGAGCAGAAAAAGACCACAAAATTAAAAATTTGTTTGAATAAAAAAATAGATTATTTTCATAATAGAATATGGAATGCCCTCTTTTTCATTCAAATCAAACTCGCAAATTTAGATTAATTAAAGATAAGCAAAAATATCATTATTTCCAGTCTTAGGAAAATAGTAAATCAGCAAAATAATTATTTTTCATTCTTTGACAATAATTGCGTAATTTTTTGCGATCACGAGCAAAAGTATTAAGGGGAGATTGAATAGGTACGTCAATTAAATTAGCTAAAAAAGAATAGACGGTTGCATCAAAAGAAGATGGTTGATTGCCAAAAAGATATCATTTATTATCTAAAATAGTTGCTACTGTATCGATATTTTTTTCCCAAATGTATATATTTGTTCTGGGCTAAATTTACCAATTCCATTATAATTAAGAGTAGCAGCTATACGTCTTTTATTTCTTATTGCCAATATAGGGAATATAGTTTTAATTGGGACAGGTACTAAGTTAAGAGCAATATTTTTAAAAGAAAGCCAATAGCGTCGATCAAGCCAACGACTATAGACAATACACCATCTTAAGCGTTCTTCTAGCATTATACTAACTGCATGACCAATGGCTAATTGTTCTTGAGTTAAATGATTGTCAAGAGTTAGAGAAAAATGTGAACTAAGATAGTCAATAATATGACTAGAATCTGGAATCTTTTGCCCTTGATGAATAATATATGGTAGTTTTCCTTGTGGTGCTTGACCAGGATTGAGTATTTCTTTAATTTCATAAGGAATAGATGTCATCCTCATAAATACTTCAACCTTCATGCAGAAAAAACTTAAGTTTATTTTAGGACGAGGAAATTGATAAAGAGTTATTCTTTCTTCCATAAAACTGAAATTTTTGTTTTAACCTTTTAACTATCTAGTTTCAAAAATTGGGAGTAGTTAATACATCTAACTTACGTCTGTGGTGCGGTTAAAATCAACCTCTTCATAGATATCTTTAATTTTTCCTTCAAAATCAATACTCTGGAGTTTAAAAGTTTTATTTTCTGGAGTATAAAACTGCAACATCCAACAACCATCGTCAGTACGACGAAAACACTCAATCCTCGCTTTCTTGCTATTAACTAATACATATTCTTGTAGAGTTTCTAGAGATTGGTAATCAGCAAATTTATCTCCCCTGTCAAAAGCTTCGGTAGAATCTGAAAGAACTTCAATAATTAAGCGAGGAAATTTTTTATAGGTAGTATTTTCTCGGTCTTTTTCTTCGCAAGTCACCATCACATCAGGATAGAAAAAGCGATTTTTACTTTCAATTCTGACTTTCATATCAGAAATATATACTCGACAACCAGAACCTCTTAAGTGAGTACGTAAGATACTAGCAATATTGAGAGCAATAGTAACATGAGTGTCTGTTGCTCCAGCCATAGCATATATTTCTCCATCTATGTATTCGTGTTTAGTAGTGTTAGTTTCTTCTAGTTGGAGATATTCTTCAGGAGTTAGATAAGACTGTTGCGAAGAAGCGACCATAGTATTTACCAGTCAAAGGCTATTAGTATTTTAATACCAGTTTCAAGATGTGACTCATAGCAATAAAAGGATGAAAGACTCAGAAGGGATTAAGGATTAAGGATGAATCAGTTATCAGTTATCACTTAGCAGTTATCACTTAGCAGTTATCACTTATCATCTACTACCTCCTTCCCAATTCCCCAATCCCCAATCCCCCAATCCCCATTACCTCTGACCTCTGACCCATTCCCATATACTATTCTCTAAAATAAAACAAAACCTCATGAACAGTTGACGGGAAATTTGAAACTTATGGGTAAAAGCCTACCAAAATTAAATCAACATCGCTTAAAGCAAAGACTTACATGGATTGCTGACCCTGTAAAATACATGGAGACAGCTTTTAAAGATTATCCCGATCTGTTCTTAGCAGAGATTATTGGCTTTGGTGGTCGAATAGTTTTTGTCCAGCATCCTGTTGGTGTTCAACAGATACTAACAGGAGAACGCCAAAATTTTATCGCTTCAGGAAAAGTCAATGGAGTTCTACAGCCTATAGTAGGGAGTGATTCCATTTTACTGCTAAATGGCGATCGCCACAAAAAACGCCGTAAGTTACTCCTACCCCCTTTTCACGGCGAGAGAATGCAAGCTTATGGTAAGTTAGTTGGGGATATTACAATGCAAGCTTTTGAAGGATTGACCCCCAATCAAGTATTTACAGGAAGAAAGGTATCTCAATATATTTCTCTACAAGTCATCTTAGAAGCAGTCTATGGCTTAAAAGACAGCAAACGTTCTCAAGAATTGCGCCCATTAATCACTAAACTCTCTGATATCTTTCGTTCTCCCCTCACTTCTGCTTTTCTCTTCTTTCCTTGGTTACAAAAAGATTTAGGTGCTTGGAGTCCTTGGGGTTATTTTCTTCGACAAAGAGAAGCAATTGATCAGAGGATTTACGAAGAAATAGAAGAGAGGAAAGCTACTCCTGATATTTCCCGTCAAGATATTCTGTCTCTATTGATGTCTGCTAAAGATGAATTAGGAAACTCCCTGACTTTATCGGAATTACGAGATGAGTTGATGACTCTGATGTTTGCAGGACATGAAACTACTGCCAATTCAATGTCTTGGGCTTTATACTGGATTCATCAGTTACCAGAAGTCAAGCGAAAATTAATTTCAGAAATCGCTAGCTTAGGAGAATCTCCTGACCCTATGGCGATCGCAAAATTGCCCTATCTCAATGCAGTATGTCAAGAAACTCTCCGTATCTATCCTACAGCAATGATAACTTTTCCCAGAGTAGTTCAGGAAACCACAGAAGTATTAGGATATGAACTCGAACCAGGACAAGCTGTATTAGGATGTATTTATCTGGTGCATCAAAGAGAAGATATTTATCCTGATGCTAAACAATTTAAACCAGAACGCTTTTTAGAGCGTCAATTTTCTCCCTACGAATTTATTACCTTTGGTGGTGGTTCCCGTCGCTGTATTGGAGAAGCTTTAGCCCAGTTTGAAATGAAACTTGCGATCGCAACAATTCTGACTAATTATGACCTCGCCCTAGCAGATAATCAACCTGAATTACCCCAACGTCGAGGCGTTACCCTAGCTCCAGCTAGAGGAGTCAAGATGGTGTTTAAAGGTAAAAAGAATAAGTAGGTTGGGTAAAATCTAACGAAGCTCAAAACAATACAATTACAATACTTTTAAACCAGTTCAATTCGCAGTTGACGACCTACCACAGAAGCAGCCCTGACAATAGTATCAAGAGAAACTCCTGTCTTTTCAGGGTCAAGAAGTCTATCTAATTGCGCTCTGCTGGTCTGCATTTGTTTTGCCATCTCAGTTTTAGTAAGGTTTTGCCGTTTCATTTCCTCCATAAGCTGACGAGCCAGTACCCGCTTAATAGCGATGGCATTACATTCTTCATAAAGCCCTTCTTCTTGTAAGAAATCATCGAAACTAGAGCCAGTATAAGGGTTATTGGTCATATTTTTGGTGTTCCTTTTGACGCTTAACAGCTAACTCAATTTCCTTTTTAGGAGTCTTTTGAGACTTTTTAATAAAACCATGCAGCAAAATCATTTCTCCATTACTAATGTAGAAAATGACCCGTGCAATTCTTCCGCTAGTTATTTTACTCCGCACTTCCCACAAGTCTTTATAACCTGAAAGTGGTCGGCAAAGAGGTAAACCAATGGGAAAGCTAAACTCGACATCTTTAATATCACTGCCAATAATACGGCAATCTTCCCGTTTTAGGGTTTTTAACCAGTCTTTGACTGGCTCTACACCATTGACAGAACGAAAAAACCTCGCGGGCAGTCTTTTCAATCTTTGCTCTCGATCTACTGTATCTTTTATGGTACATAATACAGTCTATTTAGGTTGCTGAAATTTAGATTAAAGTTTGATGAAAGAATCTATTTGGTTCTGATGTGTTGAATTGCTACAAACAAAGCATCCAGCATGACTTCAAAACTATCATCAGTAGAACGAGGTAGGGTTAATAACCCAGACTGTTCTAAAGTGATAAAGCCTACAATTGCTGCATTCACCATTCGCATCATGTCTATCAACTTAGTTTCGCTTAAGTCTTGAGAATGCAACAGACATTTAAAAAAAGTTTGAGACTCTTGAATAACTAAAGCTGATTCTGGATCGTCTGGCTGTAGTTGAAATTGCATCATTACTTGATACAGCCCTGGATGCGATCGCGCAAAATCCCGACTAGCAAAGCCTCCAGCCCTTAAATAAGCCCTCCGCTCTTTAATACCAGCAGTTTTCTGGTTCAATTCTGCAAAAAAACGCCGATAGATAGTCAAGGCTACAGCTTTTTTTAATTCTGCATTGCCTTTTATATGTTTGTATATTGCAGGAGGTTTGATGTTTAGTTCTCGCGCTACGCGGTTTACACCCAGGGCTGATGCTCCTTCTTTTTCAATACAGGCGATCGCTGCTTCAATTACGTCTTGTCTGGTTAATGAGTTTTCTTTGGTTGGACGACCCATACTTAAATCAGTTAACAGTTGTCAGTCAACAGTTATCAATGTTTGCTTGAAAATTAGTTAACACTATTAACTAAAAGTGAATATAATTAACGTGGGTTGAATCTATTTTATTAGGTCATAAGAAATGGAGATTGTGTTTGCCACAGCAACTCAACTTGCACAGATGATTCGCGATAAAGAGGTTTCAGCAGTAGAAGTTTTATCCGCTTATCTAGAACAGATAGATAAACATAACAGTAAGATAAATGCAATCGCAACTTTGGATGCACAAACAGCCAGAAAAAGAGCCAAACAAGCTGATGAAGCCTTAGCTAGAGGGGAAAACTGGGGAGCTTTGCACGGTGTACCGATTACTGTTAAAGACACTTTTGAAACATCAGGATTACTTACAACCGCAGGTTACAAACCTCTCAAAAACTATATTCCCACTCAAGATGCAACAGTTGTAGCCCGTCTTCGACAAGCAGGGGCAATTATTTTGGGTAAAACCAATCCTGCTGAAATGGCGAGCGATTTTCAAAGCACTAATGATTTATTCGGGCGCGTCAACAATCCTTGGAATATAGATTATACTTCTGGCGGTAGTTCTGGCGGTAGTGCAGCAGCTATTGCTGCGGGTTTTTCGGCATTGGATTTGGGAAATGATTGCTCAGGTTCGACTCGTCAACCAGCCCATTTCTGTGGCGTGTTTGCTTTAAAGCCAACAGATCGTCGCTTACCGACAACGGGACATATTCCCGAAGTGCCAGGAATGCCTAAATGTATTCGTCAACTAATGACAGTTGGTTCTTTTGCTCGTTCCATTGAAGATTTACAATTGTGTTTATCTTTGACTGTAGGTGCAGATTCAAAACAACCAGATATTCCACCTGTTCCCCTTGATCGACCTTCAGAAAAGTCCCTACAAAATTTACGAATAGCTTGGACGGATGGTTGGGAGGAAATTCCTGTAGCTTCAGAGATTCAAAAAGCAATTAAGTCAGTAGCAAATAAACTTACCCAAGTTGGTGTTTATGTCGAACAGTGGAAACCCCTACAGTTTGATTTACAAAAGGCATTTCAGCTTTGTAATCAACTAACAGCATTTAATTTTATTTATTCTCAACCAGCCGATTTTGATGCTGCAAGGAAAGCTTTTCCTGTCATGTTTCGAGAGGCAACTGAAGGAGAAAAAGAACTCCGAAATCTAAGTAATCTTAGTCAATTTTTACCTACATTATTAAATCCAACTCTCAAAGGATACTTCGAGACATTAACAAAGCGCGATCACTTAATCGCTCAGATGGATGAAGCCTTAAAACCTTGGGATGTTTGGTTATGTCCTGTTGCAATGACAACTGCATTTACTCATCGTCCTAAAGGTGCGTTTATTGAAATAGAAGGGCGAAAAGTTCCTTATTTTCTAGCCAATAGTGCTTATACAATGTTATTCAATCTTACGGGACATCCTGTAGTAGTAATTCCTATTGGACAAACTAACAATGAATTACCAATTGGGATGCAAATTGTTGGTAAGAGATGGAAAGAAATGGAACTAATAGCGATCGCTACTAAAATTAACAAAGTAGTTGGCAAGTTTCAACATCGGCCCTTGTCACTTACGTGAATGGGTGTAATTAGAGAAAAATTGACACTCATGCGTTAAATCGGAGATTTTAACGCACGATTCTTGACTCATCGACTCTTAACTAGATACACCCTAAAATGCACCCCCGCCAGACCGTCTCTGCAAGCATTTTATGTTAGAGACCACAGTTGAATAAATTATTTATTAGGTTATCACAAATGAATATTATATTTGCCACAGCAAGTCAATTAGCGCAGATGATTCGCGATAAAGAGGTTTCAGCAGTAGAAGTTTTATCAGCTTATCTAGAACAAATAGATAAACATAACAGTAAGATAAATGCGCACCGCGAAGCGGATCTCTTCGAGATCGCCACTTTAGATGCAGAAGAAGCCCAAAAAAGAGCCAAACAAGCTGATGAAGCCTTAGCTAGAGGGAAAAACTGGGGGGCGTTACATGGTGTACCGATTACTGTTAAAGACATCATAGAAACGGCGGGACTAGTTACTACTGCTGGCTATCCACGCTTAAAAGATCACATTCCCTCGGAGGATGCCACCACTGTAGCAAGAATGAAAGCAGCAGGAGCAATTATCTTTGCTAAAACTAATTCTCCAAAACTAGGAGGAGATTATCAAACCAATAATCCTTTATTTGGACAAACTAACAATCCTTGGGATTTCAACCGTACAGTAGGGGGTAGTAGTGGAGGGTCGGCTGCTGCTGTTGCTGCTGGTTTTTCCCCTTTAGACCTTGGTAGTGATATTGGAGGTTCAATTCGCCTCCCAAGCCATTACTGTGGTGTTTATGGGTTTATGCCTACAGATCGTAGAGTTTCTACGGCTGGACATCTTCCCCCATTACCAGGACAATCAAAGTATATTCGCCATATGCTAAGGATTGGTCCTCTTGCTCGATGTGTAGAAGATTTGCAGTTATGTTTTTCTTTAATTGCTGGTGCAGATATCAAACAGCCTGAGATTCCACCTGTCCCTTTAGATAAGCCTACAGAAAAAAAGTTATCCGAACTGCGAATTGCTTGGACATACGGCTATGATTTTTTACCCATCAGTAAAGATACGCGCTCTTGTATTCAAAACTTCATTAAGGGTTTATCCGATACTGGCTGTTATTTAGAAGAATGTAACCCAACTGATTTGGATTGGGAAGAAGCTTTAGCTAATTACAGTGCTTTTGCAAGCTATGAGTTATTTGCTTCTACTTCAGTAAAAGATATTGTTCAAGGAATTCAGTTCACTATTAAAACCGAATTTTTAGCTCGAACTCAAACCAATTTTAAATCTGGTACTCCCCTCACCAGAAAAGGAAATCTGGCTTTTCCTCCCACTATGGCAAAATATAAAACTATTTTAACCGAACGAGATCGCCAAATAGCACAAATGGATCGCTTTATGGATGAATGGGATGCTTGGATTTGTCCTGTTTCCATAACTCCTGCATTTCCCCATTGTGATACTGGTAAGCCCATCAAAGTTGATGGGGTCAAGTTCCCCTATCTTTTAGCTTGCGGTGGTTATACGATGCCTTTAAATTTAATAGGTAGCCCTGTAGTTGTAATTCCTATCGGACAAAGTAAGGAAGGATTAGCAATTGGAGTACAAATTGTAGGTAAAAGATGGCAAGATCTGAAACTATTGGCGATCGCTAATGCAATTACCAAAGTAGTTGCCAAGTTTCAACATCCCCTCTTCTCACTAACCTAACTAAGTGATATTCATATTGCACCTCCTGCTTAATATGAAGTTCGCTCACCACTATTCCAGACCAAAGATACTGCACCAGGGATAAAGTCTAAGTCCAACTTAAAGAATAGTGATTTTCTACCGCGACCCATCGGTAAAGTCAGTTTGCTAGATAGATTTTTATTGGCTTTTCGTAAAAGAGAGCGGAATTGATTAAAGAATAAAGGAGACTTAATGGGTGTACCATCACTCACAGTTAAAAATGTTTTTAGTCCAAAGATTAAAGTCAGTGAAAGAGTTACCCCTCCCACTGCTCTACAAAACGGGACGTGACACTTTCGCGTCATACCGCTCCTCAATAAAACGGCTGTTGAAAGGCGCACACCACCAACATATCGTTTTCCCACCTCCAGTCGGGAGGTAGTTTGGTAGGTTTAAATGGTTTATCTAAGCTACCGTCTATGCTAGTTTTTTCATCGTGACAATGTCGATGGAGTAATTGCCAGTTTTTGTATTCATCCTTGCCTCCTTTGGATTTAGGGATGATGTGGTCTAATTCAATGACATCTCCATCTTTAAAATATAATCCGCATAAATTGCATTTACCCTTCTGCTTTTTGAGCAAAAATGCTGTTCGCGATGGCATCTCAGGGTGTTTACCCTGTCGGGAACTCCAATAAACCAGGTTGCCGTCCTATGGACTGGCATCGCCTTTGACTTTCACAAACCTTGTAATTTTTGTTTCGGGATGTGTTAGTAATCGCATTGGATTACCTTCAGTTCTGGTTGCGAAGACCCAGTTTTTACCACCATGAGATTGAAAATATTTGTTTTTAACCCATTTTCTACTTTTTCTTTGATGGCGTTTTCTTCCCCATTTAAAGAGTTTCCAGTACAATAGGTTTTTTAACCTTTCAAACACTTTTTGGCTTACTACCTTAGCTTAATAATTACACCAACCTCTGATGATTGGGTTTAGTTTGGATATGAGGATAGCCTGTGACTTTCCTTTATATCTGTTAATTATTTCTGCTACTTTTTTGTAGTGTTGTTTCTGGGCTTTCTTGCTAGGGGTGATTATAGTTTTGAAACCCAATAATTCACCTTTTCTATTCTTGCCACAGGTGTATTTACCTTTCCTATATTGTTTCACGTTGAAGCCAAGAAAGTTGAAACCAGGTTCTTCTTTCTTGTGGTGATTTAGGGTGTGGGAGATACGAGTTTTACTGGGTTTTAATTCTAACCCCATGTCATATAACCAACGAATTATTACCTCTGTACATCTGTTCAAGATGTTGATGTCTTCATGGAGGATTAGGAAGTCATCTGCATAGCGTATTATGGAGACTGACCTTTCTTTGTCTCGTCTGCTTTGTTGATTGCCTCGACAGTCTTTCATGTCGAAATCTTTAGCAAGGTTTTTAATTACGTTTTCCATCCCGTGTAAAGCAATATTAGCCAATAGAGGGCTTAATACTCCACCTTGCGGTGTTCCACTGGATGTAGGTTTTAACTCAAGTCCATCCATTACACTAGCTTTCAGCCAAGCTCGGATTTGTCTCCGTAGGGTAGGATATGTATTCAGTTTTTCTAGTAGTTTGGTGTGGTTGATTTTATCGAAGCATTGGCTGATGTCAGCATCAAGAACATATTTTGATTTATGTTTGATGCTTAAGAATATTGCTGCGATAGCATCATGACATGAGCGTCCAGGGCGGAATCCGTAGCTGTTTGGCTCGAAGAGAGCCTCCCATTCTGGTTCTAATGCCAGTTTTACGAGTCCCTGCAATGCGCGGTCGTGCATTGTCGGTATTCCTAACGGTCGTTTCTCCTCCTTTCCAGGCTTAGGAATCCATACTCTCCTAGTGGGAGCGACTTTTGACCCCAGTTTTAGTTTATTTACCAAGGTGAGACGCTGTTTTGGGGACAGGGATTTCACCCCATCCACTCCTGCGGTCTTCTTCCCTTGGTTATCCTGAGTAACCCGACGAACCGCGAGACATTTTGCAGCCCAAGACTTAATTAGAAGTTTCTGAAGTCTGCGAACTAATTTGACATCACCACGACGAGACGCTTTGAAAATCCTCTGTTGCAACTTATAGACATTCCGTTCTAGCTTACGCCAGGGGATGTCCGACCATTTATACATCGAGTTTAATCGTGTTCATAACTTTTGCATTGCTACTTGTAGCTTTTCAATCCGTATTACCGTGAGTCTGTCAGCTTATCTTTACCGTTACAGTAAAGCGTTTGCTTCTGACTCAATCTTTTCTATCTGTTACCTACTTGTTGAGAGTAGATTTTTCGTCTTAGCTGACTACTTATCGATATTCGACCATTCGATAAGAGTATTCAGATAGATTACCTCGTTCCTCAATATCATCGTTTTAGTCTCCTTAGAATGAGCCACTCCGCCGAGTTTTAGGGTGGTGCTGACAGATAGATTCGAGTTCTTCTGTCACCCTTGTGTCATACATATATGACCTTAGACCTTTTGGTTCTCCCAGTGTATCAACCTAATTTCACTGGTTCGCAGTAACGACGGCTTTAATTACAGCCCTTTGCTTTCGCTATTCATAGAGATTTTACTCACGGGATTTAGTATTAGGTTTACTATTTCTTTCCGCTTTTATTCCCGCTTCAAGGATTGATGGCTAGTCGCTACCCTGGGGAATATGTTTTCAGCCCAGCACTGGGGCGGTAAGACTTGTGATTTCTAGGATACTTTCACTCACTTACATGGATATTGAAGTTGTCATCTGTTGAGGATTAAAAAGTGCGAACTCAACCCCAAGGGTTACTCAACAGAAGCCAGGAATCCTCCCTATTTCTAGGTTTCTCCTGAACGAATCGCACTCAAAGCCTGCGATTTTACCCGTCACGACTCCAAAACTTTCTTCAACGAAGTCAGTTACCACGCTCGATAAATAACTCGCCAAGAGGATTTATTTTAACTGTTAATGTTTTGATTTTACCTTTTATTTC
>JASJCP010000114.1 GCA_030065935.1 Xenococcaceae cyanobacterium MO_167.B27 | reverse complement strand
TTGGTACAAGAGATTTAAGAATTGCAGCGATCTGCTCCGCAGCCAGGCTTTGCCTGACCGCATTATCTGTTGACGGTATTGTAGTAACAAGAAATAGTCGCGATGCACGAGAAAGTTCCTAGTTTAAAATTTGAAGATTGGACAGTGTCGATTTTTATTAGGTAATGTATGATCGCAGATATTTGATATATCCAAGTTAAAAATGAGTCAAGAATTTAATGTAATCATTGAACGGGATGCTGATGGGTATTTTGTTGCTTCTGTTCCTACTCTTAAAGGCTGTCATACACAAGCAAAATCTCTAGATGAATTGATGGAACGGATTAAAGAAGCGATCGCTCTTTGTTTAGAATTTGAAGAAAATTTAGATGATTCTCTGGATTTTGTTGGCGTACAAAGAGTTGCAGTCGAATTATGAGCCAATTACCAAGTGTAACTGGGAAAAAAGTTATTGCAGCACTAGAAAAAGTCGGGTTTGAAGTAGCAAGAGTTCGTGGCAGTCATCATATTTTGATTCATAATGATGGAAGAAGAACCGTTGTCCCAGTTCATTCTGGTGAAACTATTGGGCGTGGTTTATTGTCTCAAATTTTGCGTGATACCGAACTTAGTCGTGAAGAATTCAAGAAATTATTGTGAACTATGATTAAATTTTGTTCAAATTGTTTTTATGAGTGAATGGTTATCTTTATTCGATCCATGTAACAAATTGCATTAAATGAAGGGGTTTGAGATAAGCGATCGCTTTTGCAAGACTTTTGAGAATATAGCGATCGCTATATTTATTAGAGGTATTTTAGTAACATTCGAGTGAAACTATTAGGCGTGGTTGATATTAGTATCTTCTAAGCATATTCACAAACCAGATCACGTAATCGGTATCTTGCTCGATAAAAACTTTTTTGAAAGTTTCATAGTCTTCTGAATTTTGAATATCATTAATCATTTTCTCAATTTGGGGTATGGCTTTCTTATCAAGAAATTTAATTAGTTCTATAACATCATAAGCTGTTGAAATCCATCCAATAACAGGTATAGCTTTTAATGCTACTTTAGCTAAAGATTTAAGAGCCATTTTTCCTGCAAAAGATTTAATAGCTTTCTCCTGTACTTTCTTCTCCAAAGCGTCAGAGTCTTTTAACAAATCAGTAATATTTTTAATCTGTTTTTCTACATTTTTAAGCTCTGGCTGTAATTCTTTGTGAAACCCCTTACGGCTATTTTTATTTAGTTTACGTCTGAGATTATTAGCTTCATTTTTAAGATTTTTGACTTTATTATCTAGTTTGTCAATTTCTTGATTTACTTTTTTGCGTAAAGAGTTAGCATCTCTTTTTTTCTTTAATTCTACTATTTCATCTTTAGGAATCTTGTACTCAACATCTAGGTCGACAGTTATATCATATTTACTGGCATCAAAGTCAGGAAAGAGAATTTTTACTCCTTCTCTACCAGATAAACTAACTTTCGCTTTTACCACAAAATCAATACTTTCTTCCAATTCCATTTCTGATTTTATCTCAAACTTAAGCCAGCTTATATCTTCTAGATATTCAATTTTTCCCAATGTAGCAGAAAGTTTGAATTTAGCATTTTCCCCTGCCTTTTTACCTAATGAAGTTTTAAACTTACCATCTCCTATGCGTTTGATAACGATATGACCTTTAAATTTTAAATCACCCTTTTCATCTACGGGGATTGAATATTTATATTCACTAACTGTTGATTTTTCATTAGATTCTTGTTGCTTAGTCGTAAATTGTGCAACTTCCTCTTGTTTTTGTAAATTGGGTAATTTTTTAGCTACAGCTTTTGATATTAGTGGAGATTTTTGTCTGACAAAATTAGCAACAATTGGTTGTACTCTAGCTTTTGTTAAGTATGGTTTGCTACTGGGCTTTTTACTTAGAGAAACATTATTATGTTTAATTGTAGAAACGGAATTACGGCTAATTATGTTGTTAGGCTTTGGAAATCGCCTTACTCTTTTAGAATTAATATTATTAACAATACTAGGCTTTCTTGATATCTGAATTGGATTAGGATTAATAACTGGTTTTCTACCTGGTAAGGGTTTAGCAGCAATAACGTTAAAACTATGCCCTGTCTTGTCTGCTTGCTCTAAATTCAGGCTATTTATACCCAAGGGTTTAAAGACAGTTTGAGCCGTATCGACTACTTTTTTAGCATCGTTAAAAGTTTCAAAGGGTTTTTGGGTGTGGGGTTTTAGATAGTTACGTATTCGATCATAAACATTACCGATACCCAAGCCTTTAGTAATTCTTGTGGCGAGTTGTTTTCCTGATAAATCGGGGATGAGAGAGCCAACGGTATCGATGACTTTATTAATATAGGGTTTGATATTTTCGTTAACCCAATTTTTGCCTTTGTCAATGACACCTTTGATTTTGCTGGGAATATCGCCGATGTTGGCATAACTAGCTAAAGCTGACATCAAAATGGGAATGGCTTTTTTCATTCCTGCTTCGAGTTGACTGGCGACTCCACCTTCTGCATAACTAGCAGCATTTACTACTGCATCTCCCAAGGAATCTACTAGAGCTTTTACTTGTTGAGCGCGTTTGACGAAGATTTCGTTTGCCATTTTTAAACCGTCAATAGCTGCCATAATCCAACCCACAATGGGAGTTGCAGAAGCAGCTAATTTTGCCATGGCGTAGGGAATGGCTTTGTTTTGGATAGTTTCAATGAGGAAGTTTTTAATGCCGTCGATAACAATGGTTTTGATAAGCTCGGAGAGGTTTAGCTCTTTGAAGAAGTCAACAATTGCTTTACCTCCTTTACTTAAAGCGGTAAAGAGTTTAGCTAAAAGGGGTAGTTGGGTTTGATTTCCTACTTGATTAGCAACATTACTGGCATAGGTTTGGGCTTGCTCTTGAGCAAATTCCCCCATTTTTCCTTCACTTGCTGCTTCTGAGAAACCCTCAGCAAAGGCTACTTTCTCTTCTCCTAATTTAGCTACTGCCATTTCTCTAACAGAGTCGCGAGATAAACCCACTGTTTGTAAGAGCATGGTAATGATGCCTTTAGCATCAAAGCTAGGAAGTTTAATGTTAGTTTCGCCGAATAGATAGCCTTGCACCCCATTTTCTAGATGTTGAGGAAATTGACTGGTAAAGCGATTGAACCCTGCCTTTCCGCCATTAATTAGAGTTTCACCAAATTTTAAGGGATTTTTGGCAATTTTACCTGCAACTGAAGCTACTTTACCTCCTATTTGACGCATTAGCTGCATTAATTGATATAAGACTTTGAAGGGTGCAGCAATGACATCGATGATGGTTTGAGCAATTTCCTTGACTACTTTTACTGCTTCTTTAACTATCGCAACTACTACTTCGGCTGCTTTCTTCAAGACTTGTTTAGCAGCATTCCAAGCTCTTTTTGCGCCATTGATGAGTGCATTTGCCAGGCTTTGAATTCCTCTTCCTACTGCTTTTAAGAAGTCAACTGCACCTCTAGCAATTTTGCCTAAAAAGTTACCAGCAGCTTTAATAAAATTACCTACTGCATTAGCTAACCCCCGAATTCCATCGCCAATCCATCCTGCAAGCTTTTGAAAGACATTTTTCTTGCGACGGCGAATCGCTGCGTCTGCATCTCTTTTTCCTTGTTCTCTGATGCGCTCGGCTCTTTGTTGAGCTTGACGAATTACATTATCTGCCCTTCTTTGCCCATCTTGAATTATTCTGTCGGCTTTTCTTTCACCCCATGCGATAATTCGCTCGGCTCTAATTTTTCCTTTAGCAATAATACGGTTAGCAATGGGTTGAGCTTTGTTAAGGATAGTTCTGGCGTATCTATTGTTACGATATACTAGTAGCCTAGCTCTTCTTTTCTCTTTATAGAGTAAGCTTTTCGCTGCGGTATATTCCCCCCGTTGCATCATGCGTTGAGAGCGAGATTTAGCATCTTGATTGATTCTTTTTGCCCTGGTTTTAGCACTATTGACTAGGTATTTAGCAATGCTCTCTCTGTGACGTAAAAATCTTTTAGCTCTTAACCTGGCTAATGCAGCTACACGACGAGCTTTGCTTTTGGCTCTTTCTGCTACAGCTTTAGCTCTACCTCTGGCGTTATATCTACCTCCACTATTAAAGGTTATTTTTCCTTTAGAAGCACGGGAAACTGCACGTTTAATTGCTTTAGATATCTTACCGAAAAAGCCTTGAATTAAAGAGCCACCTGTCGGAGTGATAGCGTTATTCTCTAGTTTGGCGAAAATACGGGGAACTTTTAAGCTACGTATTGCAGTTTTGATTTTACTTAAAAATCCTCCTCCAGTTCGAGATCGGCTAGTAGAGACAGAAGTATCTCCCATAATTCGTTTGGCTTCTGCTTCTCCTGCTCGAATAACTCTATTAGCTTCTCTTTCAGCATTTTTGAGAATTCTTTCTGCATCTCCCTTCCCACTATTAAACTGCTCTGTAAAGAAGTCAGTAACTCCACCGACTAAGTTTTTTGCGCCACTGCTGATTGCACCACCTAAGTTTTTTGCGCCACTACTAATTGCACCTCCGATTTTTCCTAAACTACCGCTTATTTGTTGTATTTGTTGAGGACTAGAGCTTATATTTTCAATAACTGGATGCTGTTGCTTGGGGCGAATAGTATTTACCCCTGCATTTTTTGGGGGTTGAATGGTTTTAAATTGACTTTGAATATTGCGATCGCTAATATTAGGAGATATTGTAGCTGTTTTTTTGGAAGATAGCGCGATCGCATTTAAGTTAAAAGATGATAATTTACTATTAGATTCACCAGTTTTTGTCTTTAAATTTTCTGATACATCGCGACTAATAGAATGTCTTTCTAAAGTTGTTTGAATTGGTTTTTGAGGCGGTTTGCTTACGACTTTAGCAGGAATTCTCGCGCGAGTTTTCATGGTGTTAACCTAGTTAGAATTTAGTATAAGAAAAACTAAGGCTATTTCATTCTCACCAGCCAGAGAATAAATTCTCTGTCTTATACCTTAAGTCCGTTTAAACGGACTTGATATTTTAGCCAAGAAATTAATTTCTTGGTGCATTTGATTTAGCATGAAATAGCCCTGTAGCTTAATAAATCCCATATTGCCAGTAAAGTAAATGAGTCATGATGTTAATTGTGAGGCTTTCTACTGCGCTTTTTTCCCCTCTTACCAAAGCCTCTAATTCCTCAACTAAATTATCAACATCTAAGGCTGCAAAATCGCCTTGGCGCAACAAACAGCTTGTTGTTGCAACCATAAATCATAGTTACGATCTATGTCATACATAGTATTATTCAATTAAGAACAGAGTCTTCACTGTTATTAACCATTAGGAATGTTAGATAACTGCTAACTGATTACTGATTACTGATTATTCCCCGCCTCTTTGTTGAACTACATGAGTTAATTCATGTGCCAATAATGATTTACCCTCGTTAGTATCGGGACTGTATTTACCAGAGTTGAAATATATATCTTGACCGTGAGTAAAGGCTTGGGCTTGGATATCTTGGTTCATTTGTACAGCATTGCTGTCAGTGTGTACTTTGACATCACTAAAGTCTGTACCGAAACGGGGTTCCATAAAGGAGCGTGCTTCATCGGATAGGGGACTACCGCCACCTTTACTATTACCTAATTGTTGTTCCAAACCTTCGCTACTTGCTGTGGAATTATCAGATTTTGCTTGTACTGGTTCTTCTTCCTCTTCTTCCTTTTCCTGACGCTGTAATTCAGGTTTCATTTGTGCTGGTTCTTCCTCTTCTTCTGGCTGGTCTTGACGCTGCACTAGGGGAGTAATAGCATTAGTTAGAGGTTTTGCAGCTACAGGTTCTTCTTCTTCTTTAGTCTCTTGGCGTTGGATTTCGGGTTTCATTTGCATTTGTTCTTCCCCTTGTTCCTGACGCTGTACTGGTTGAGACATATTCATTACTTGGTCAGAAACTTTATCCGCTTCTTGTTCGTATTTGTCTCCAGGTTTGCCAATGGTTAGTTTTGTTTGTATTAAGGCTTGAGGATAGGAAATAGCAATGTTATTTAGGTTGTGTCCGTATTTTGTCAGTTTTTTCCTAGCTTGAATGTTAGGGGTAGGTAATTTACTATCTGAAAATTTTTCTGGAGAATTGTGTTTAGAGCGAGATTTTGTTTGTAAGTTAGAAGAGGTAGAGATTAAGCTGGAATTTAATAATGGTTTTTCTACTTTGTAATCGAAACTCATAGGTATTATTACCTCCAGTAAATCTTAATTAGAAATTTGTTTGTAACGGGAAAACGAGTGAATATAAATACTTTAACCTATTCAGTTTTCGCCTAAAAATTATTTGAATGAGGCATAAATTTCAAATAGTTTACTTTTTGTAATAAAAATTCATCTTATTGGTAATGAACTTAGAAATGATCCCTCACAATTGGCAACAATTAAATAATAACTACTTGATGCAAGAATTAGCTAGAGTTGAAAGAAGACTCCATGAAAAAATAGCTAGTACAGAACAACCTGCTATTCAGGCTCAAAATTTTAACTTAGATGAGATAGAATTAGCAGAACTCATTCCATCTTTTGCAATAGAGATGATTGCAGATCGCTTTGAATTATCTCCTTTTGAAAAGGATATTTTGTTACTTTGTGCAGGAATGGAATTAGATCGGGGTTGGGGTTTACTTTGCGGACAAGCACAAGGAAGCGATGTTACTAATTATCCTACTTTTAGTTTGGCTTTATCAACCCTAGATTATGCCCATTGGGATGCGATAACTCCCGATTCTGCTTTACGTCATTGGCGATTAATTGAGCTAAAAGATAATAGTAATAGTTTAACTACTAAAGAGTTAGTTATAGACGAACAAATTTTACATTATTTACTAGGAACTAGACATTTAGATGAAAGATTGACTGGGTTATTAGAGTTAGTTACTGACGCTCCCAGTTTAGTAGCATCTCATCACAAGATTGTCGATAAGTTAGCCCAAATTTGGTTACAAGCAGCAGAAACTCCTATTATTCATCTCTATGGTCAGGATATTCCTAGTAAAAGAGCGATCGCTGCTGCTATTATTGAACAATTACAACTTAATCTTTATACAATTTCTGCTGAAATATTACCAAGCGATACTAGTCAACTATATTTATTAAAATGTTTGTTAGAAAGAGAGTGGATTCTCAATCAAAGTGCTTTTTTTCTCGACTGTGATTACTGGGAAAATAGCGACAGGAGTAAAGATATTTTAGTATCTTTATTACTAGATAATCTTCGTTGTCCCTTAATTGTTTCTAGTCAAGAGCGTCGTCGAGAAAGACATAAATCTTTAATTACTGTTGAAGTTAAAAAACCCACCACTCAAGAACAAAGATTGTTATGGTCAGAGTCTTTAGTAGAAATCATCCCTGAATCTAACGGACAAATTGACACTTTAGTCTCTTACTTTAATCTTAATTTACCTGCAATTGAGAGTGTGTGTTTGCAGCTAAAAAGTATAGAAAATAACGGTCATAATCATAGCTATATTAATGAGCAATTATGGCAAATGTGCCGTAGCCAAGCCCGTCCTCATTTAGAACAGTTAGCTCAAAGAATTGAATCTGGTGTCAGTTGGGAAGATTTAATTTTACCAGAATCAGAGTTAAATATATTGCGAGAATTAGCTACTCACGTTCGTCATAAAGAGCAAGTATATCATCATTGGGGATTTGCTAAGAAAAACGCTAGAGGTTTGGGGATTAGTGCTTTATTTGCTGGTGCTAGTGGTACGGGAAAAACTTTAGCAGCCGAGGTATTAGGGAATGAATTACAGTTAGATGTTTATCGCATTGACTTAAGTGCTGTTGTTAGTAAATATATAGGGGAAACCGAAAAAAATCTCAGAAAGATATTTGATGCAGCAGAAGGTTGTGGTGCGATACTTTTATTTGATGAAGCTGATGCTTTATTTGGCAAAAGATCGGAAGTAAAAGATAGCCATGACCGCTATGCAAATATGGAAGTAAGTTATCTCTTACAAAGAATTGAATCCTATCAAGGATTAGCAATTTTAACGACCAATTTAAAAGATGATCTTGATCGCGCTTTTTTACGTCGTATTCGTTTCATAGTACAGTTTCCTTTTCCTGATTTTAGTCAGCGATCGGCAATTTGGCAACGCATTTTTCCTAGTCACACTCCTACTCAAGATTTAAGCTTTGAGAAGTTAGCTAAATTAAATGTTGCTGGAGGTAACATAAGAAATATTGCTATCAATGCTGCTTTTTTGGCTGCAAATAGTCAAGAGTCAGTTCAGATGAAACATATTTTACAAGCTGCTCAAAGTGAATATTCTAAGTTAGAAAAACCTTTAACTGATAATGAAGTAAAAGGATGGGTTTGACAGTTATCAGTTACTTAATTTGGCGATTAAAAAGGGTCTTGTATAATAACTGGTGGCGGGGGAGGTAGTTCTGGTTCTGGTTGAGGTAAGGATTTGACAAAAACAGTTATTTCTTTTGGGTTAATACTATTATTATGTACATCTGATGCAGTTAAAATACAAGACGTTGATCTTCCTGGCAATACTTGAATAGATTTTCTTCCCGAACTTCTAATATTTTCAGGAATACAACTAATATTCGTTTTGACTTCTGTCCCCGTAACTGACCATCTAACTATAATTGGTGTATTTGGTTCTACTTCTATTTGAGTATTACTGCTACCATTAACGGTAAAGTACTCAAATCTAATTGCTGTTTGAACTATGATGGCTTCTGATATTTTATATCGTTCTGGTTTTTTATCTAATCGCCCCTGGGAATCATACTGTAATTCAATTGCTAAAGTATGTTTCCCATCTTTTAAGTTAGGAATATTGATTGTACATGAATAGCGATCTCTAATACTTTTTGAACAAAATTCATAAATATTTTGCTGAGATATAATAGGTGCTTGTTGACGCTCATCATTAATTAGTAACAATATTTTGTCTTCTTCTGCAAAATGTTCTTCTATATCAGATACTTCAAAAATTAATTTTATAGGTTCTTTTGGTTTATATCTAGATTTTACGGGAGAAATTTTTAAGGTTTCAAATACTTCTAGAGTGGGTCTTGGTAGTATAGCTATTGGTTCTTTTATTTCTTTTTCTATAGTTTTTCCTTTCTTGGTAAATGCTTGCACTACAAAAGTATAATTTTTAATATCTTGTGCATGATAAAATATAACGTTAGAACAACTAACTATCTTGTTATTCTTAATGCAATTATTAGAAAGATTGTTTTGACTAATTAGAGTGCAATTTTCCCGAGGGTTCTGAGCATCAAAATAATAACATTTAGTGTTTATTCTATCCTCTGGACGGTCTTTATCAAAAATAACTATTTTGTCGATACTTTTATAGTTCTCCACTGTCCAATTAACAGCAAGGTTAACACTTTCTTTGGGTTTATAAATATATTCTGTTTTTTCTGGTTTTAAAGTAATTTTAGGTTGTTCTGTTTTTAAAAGCTCCCATATTATCAAGGCAACACTACCAATAATACCTAAAGCTAAAACAAATAATAATAGTAATTGCCACAGGGGACGCGATCGCCAAAACAGACTACTTTTGAGAGGTAAATTTTTGGGTAAAGGTCGATCATTCTTATCTATTAAATCAACTTGAAAGTTAAATTGTTTTGTGGTTAATAAAGGTCTTTTCTGTTTAGACTTGGGTTGAACTTCTAATTTGACTTCAACATTTTTATTAGGAGCAATTCTTACTGAAGATTGTTCTAAAAAATATTCACAGCCTTCATCTTCATCACTAGTTTTAGCTTTGAGTTCGATGGCTCGAAATGTATTTCCTTGATTAGTTAAAATGATTTTATACTGACCTTTTTTATAACTTACTTTGTTGAGAATAGTTTGTAATTCTGCTTGTAAAATATTTTGAGGTGGAATGTGTAAATAAATTATTTTTTTGAGAAAAAGCTCGGGATAATTAAGAGAATGCAGCTTAATTTCTGGTTTATAGTTACCAGCAACAGTATCAGCAGGAGGCTGGATACTAAGATAAATTTTACCTTCCTTACCTGGGTTTAAGTTTAGTGCCTTAGTTCCCTCAATAGCTCCTATTTTTTTGATTGTTTCAGGATAAGTAATTCTATACCAACTATCTTCTAAGTCCGTAGTAACATAAAAGTTATCTGTTCTATTAGAACAATTATGAACATCAATTTCTAGATTTAAAGGTATCCCTGGAGATAAAGGAATTGGTTGAGTAGAATTACTAGCAGGAGTTATAGCAAAACTAGGCTCGATATTATTTATTTGAGGTTTAACTTTAGGAGGAACAAGTATTGTTAATTGACGACGCTTCGGGGTAAAAGCATAAAAAGATCTAGAGCGAAGTAGTTTAATTCTTAAGTAGTAATTATAATTACCAGGAGTAGCTTGAAGGGGAATGCTCCAAGAGAATTCTATTTCTTGGGATTGTTGGTAGAGTATAGTAATGCTGTGACTAGGATTTTTACACCATGATTGTAACTGAGGTTGTAAATCTAGAGAAACTTCTAATCTTATTCCTTGTTTATGTAGTTCATTTCTAATAATTACCCTAGTTTTACTATTTCTACCAGGGACAATTTTTTCCCCTCCTGGTGGGAGGATACTAATATCAAGTCCATTTTCTTTAAAACTCATATTAAGTTATAAAATTAAATTTAAACTAATGGTTTACTGAGGGATATTGTAAATATCTAATCTCACTCGACTATCTTGATTTCCACTAAGAATAAGTAATCTGTTATGAGAATTATTTTTTTCATGAATGATATCCAGACTGGTAATTGGTTGAGAATAGTTAGCGATAGTTTGAACAAATTGCAAATCCACAGAATTAAAATCTTCTATGAATGACCAAATATTAATTTTTCCCTCCGTATCTCCTGTCACTAAATAGTATTTATCTTGTTCGTCTTGAATTAAAGCGATCGCATTTATTCCACTCTCTTCTTTTCCTTGATTACTATAAAGAGGTCGCTCACAATTTCCCTGACGACACTTATTAAAATCCCAAATTTGAATCAAACCTCGATTATCCGTACTAATTAAAATATTATTTTTGGTAATTTTAAGTCCTGTAATTTGGTCAGCATCTTTATTAATTAGAGGATGAAGATTTAGACTTTGATATTTTCTATCGCCACTGAGATTGATGAGAAAAATTTTATTAAATTGACCTCCAGCTATGATACTTTTATGATCTGGAGTTAAGGTTAGAACATGGATAGATATATTCTGAGGGATTAAATCTTGAGAACTATTGTCCTCAGAATTCCATTGTAATAATTTTGTGCCTCGTCCCAAAAAAACTGTTTTAAAATCTGGACTAGCAATAATATCTAAAACCCGATTTGATGAATCTTGATTGTCTAAAATTCTTGTCTCTTCTTGGGTTAAGATATTCAACTTACTAGCTTTCCCACTATCGAAACCTAAGAAAGCAAACTTTCCTGATACATTATGATCAGAACGTAACTTAACCACATTAACCGAATCCAAGTCACCAGTTTTCTTGCTATCCAATAATATATCTTGATGCTGCAAACAAAATCCTTGCCAGTTTAACCACTTACAAAAAACATGATCTGGGGTTGCTTTCCACTCTCGCACAGTCCCATCTTCTGACCCACTTAAAATAGGGTTAATATCACTACTAAATGTTACAGAATTAACCCGATCGCTGTGTCCTGTGATAGATAGTAACCATAAGATAATTATTATAGCGAACGCGCCTAAGCCCAATTGCAACCATAGTGGTAATAAGGGATGCACCAATAACTCGACATTTTTGCTACTAGGGTCAGTAGTATTTAAACGCAAATCACTGAGGGAAGGAGTAATTTTTACAGGATATTTACGCTTTAAACCCCACCAATGACGTTTTTTAGTAGCTTCCAGTTTAAGATTGAGAGTTTCTCCTAGTTTAGCTTCTCCATAGGGAGGAATAACTTGACAGTCGCACTTGTCCGCTTCTACAGCTATAGTGATGTGATTCTGGACAACATTACTGGCATTTTTCAATTCTAGTTGATAGGTTGCTGGTTCAATCTGGAATTGAGGTAACCAAGAAGCCTTACTAGGCAAAACATTGTAATCAGGAGTAACAGAGAAAAAAACTGTGCCTATCGGTAGAATTTCAATTTGTCCTGTAGCTTGACCCCATTCCTCATCATTGACATAAGCTTTAACCGTAAAAGTATATATTCCACAAGGAGTATATTTAACGATAGGGGATTGACAAGTAAACTTTATTTCCCCTTCTCTTCCTGCGCCAATTAATAACCGTCTCTCACTCCCCCTTTCCAACCAGCTAGAGTCTAAACCAATTAATCTGAGTACAATATCTACTTGATAGTGATTAGGATTGCTAACACGGACGGGAATATCTACAATTTTACGGGGATAGACAGCAAAAGAATTGACAGGAAGATAGACTTGTAACAGTCCAACTGGCTCTGGAGAAACAAGCAACTTCAAACTGTGAAAGTTAATATCGGGTAACTCTAAAGAAGAAACTTTTACTTCTAAATTAATTAAATCCATTCCCAAGATAGGTGCTTTGAGAATCGTGACGCTAAACTTAGTGGTATCTCCTTCCGGTATAAGGACAGAAGTAATAGGGTCAAGATTATACCAACTATCTCCCATATTGGGGTCAGCACCAGCAGCAGTAAGATTGAGCTTAAACGAAGCATAGTTATTACTTAAATTCTTGACCGTTACCTTAAAGGAAACAGGAGAATTGTTAAAGCGTAAAACTGTAGTGGAAATTTCACTATAAATATTGGACACGATAGAAGCAAGTTAAATCTATTGGGCAATGAATGGTTTAATCACAGTAACTAGAATATCAAGTGACTTACCCACGCGCTCCCTTACGGTACAGACGTGGGCTTCTGAGTTGCCCATACTTGATGGACAAGCAGGTCGGGTAAGGTTTGAGCCTCGCGACTCTTCCCTCCCCTAAGAACCGTGCGTAACACTTTCGCATTACACGGCTCAAGCCATACTTCCAGCCTTGAACTTGGTTTTGCTGTGTTCCTGTTTATGACACGCTGTGTGTAGGTGGATTAAGTTCTCAATGTCGTTTGAACCTCCATCTTTTACAGGAACTATGTGGTGGGTTTCGATGTTTTCTCCATTTAGTAGAGGTTGATTGCACCTTGGGCATTTGTGTTTCTGGTTGTTGGCTACTTGGCTGTATTTACTGCCTTTTGCCCAAAATTGTTTGCCCAGTTTTCTTGTGCGTTCTTCCCAATAGGATTTGAGTTCGGGGTCTAACGGACTAGCCGTTCCTCTGATTTTGATATGTCTGATTATGGGATGTTTCCCTATATCGTATAATCGGAGAAATTTTGTTTTCCCTTCCCTGTTGCTTGTTTCACAACAGAATTGCCATTTAACTCCATCGATTGTTCGGAAGTATTTATTGGCAATCCACTTTTTTCCTTTGTTTCGATGCCTACGCAGACACCATTTCCAGAGATATTTCCATACTCGATATGTTATGTATGTAAAGGTTTCTTTACTGACTACTCTCTGGTAGTAGTTAGCAAAACCACGGAGAACGGGATTTAGCTTTCTTATTAGAGCTTCTTGTTTGACTGAAGAGTTATCTTTGATTATTTGACCTAATTTCTTGCAGAAAGATAGCACCTTTTCTTTCTGGGGCTTAATCAACAGTTTTCCTCCGTATTGTCTCACGTTGAATCCTAAGAAGTTGAAGCCTTCATCTATATGTGCTAGCTTTGTTTTCTCCTCGCTGAGTTCTAATCCTCTGTCTGACAACCATTGCTTGACTCTGGGTACAATCTTATCCATTTCCTCTTTTGTTTTGGAGGTAATGATGAAGTCATCGGCATAGCGGATGATACCAAGATTTTTGTTATGGGATTTAACCATGTTAGACCTTGTAGGGCTTACCCCGTTGTGCTGTGTGTTGTTATCGATATGGTTAGGATGCGTATCTCTTTCACGGAGGGAATCTTGTTTCCATTTATAAGGAAGAAGTTAATCCTTATACCTACCCTCTTACCTTTTGGTTTCAGCCTATCAGGGGTCATTTGGCTGATTTCTTGAATCTCGTGATTTAATCAATACGTTCACGTATGTTCATCCTTCTATATCTCCCTCTATCTCCATACCCAGTTTGACCCTACTAGATACGGCTAAATTCATGATTCTGCAAATTTCCCTTTCATTACTTACTTGGTACTGAATCCAGCTCGTTTGAGTTGTTTTATGTGAGGGCAAGGGATGGAAAACCCTTGAGAGAGTCGGCTCTCCTTTACACGCAACCAGTTCGGGTCGCGCAACTTCCTTCAAGGTACTATTAGTAGTAAATTTAATTACTACAGGATTTCCTTTACGGTGTTATTAAAGTCAGTAAGCGAGTCGCCCCGCTTACTGCTCTACAAAACGGTACGTGAGCCTTTCAACTCATACCGCTCCTCAATAAGACGGCTGTTGTCATCAGTACGCCTCAGAACTTATGTGATTAACAATCCCTCTTCCCAATACCATCCTTGGGGTAGTTTGGTGGGTTTGAAGGGTGATTCATTTGAACCGTCAATCGCTGTCTTTTTATCGTGACAATGTTGATGTAGCAATTGAATGAAGATTGTGGTAGTAATCCGTTCCACCTCTCGATTTTGGGATTATATGGTCTTTTTCAACCACATCATCATGCAAGAATGTCAGACCGCACCAATTACATTTACCTTTTTGGGTTTTTAGCATTTTGGCTTTTCCTTGTGGCATGAGTGGATTTTTACCCATGCGCGAACTCCAGTAGATTAGATTTCCGTCGAATGGACTACTTTCCCCTTTGACCTTAACGTATTGATTAATCTTTGTATCACTGTGATAGTGGAGTCTATCATTGATTAATCCGTCCTTGGTCGTAGCAAATATCCAATCTTTACTACTAAATGAGTTTTCCTTCTTATCGTAAATTGACTCGCTTTGGAAATATTTGCTTTTCAGCCATTTCTTTCCTTTGTTTCTATGTCTTTTTACCGCCCATTTCCAGAGCTTCCATGTAGTTAATGCGTTGAAGTAATTTCCGATGGTCGATTTTATCAAAGCATTGGCTAATATCGGCATCCAATACAAATTTCGATTTTTGTTTGATTGCTAAGAAAATTGCCTTGATAGCATCTTGACAAGAACGTCCAGGTCTGAAGCCATACGAGTTAGGTTCAAACTTTGCCTCCCATTCAGGCTCAAGAGCCATTTTGGCGAGACACTGCAATGCTCGGTCATACATGGTGGGTATTCCCAAAGGTCTTTTCTCGTCCTTCCCTGGTTTGGGTATAAATACACGCCTGACAGGTGACGCTTTGGTACTCAAGGTGATTTTATCAACCAGTTTTAAACGTTCTTTTGGGGACAGGGATTTAACTCCATCCACACCTGCCGTTTTAGCACCCTGGTTATCTTGTGTTACCTTCCGTACCGAGATACATTTTGCACTTCTGGATTTTAGTAGTAGTTTTTGGAGTCGTCTTACATTCTTGACATCGCCACGTTTTGACGCTTGATAGATACGCTTTTGAAGCTTGTACAGAATCTTCTCAAATTTCTTCCAGGGTAATTCTGACCATTCATACTCTTGTTGAATGAATCCAACGTTGTCCATGACATTTACACTTTTACTTGTGTCTCTATCTTCCGTTTCATCGTGAGTCTGTCTGCTTATATTCTTCGTTACAAAGAACCATTTGCTTCTGACTCTATCTCTGTCAACTGTCCCCTAGCTAATGAAACTAGATTTTACATCTTGGTTGATTACTCAAGTCTTCGACCTTTTACTTGAGAGAGACAGTTGATTTACTTCGTTCCACATACCATTTGTTTGCTCTTTTAGGTGGGAATCTATTTGCCCGTTTTAGGTAACGCAAAACTCTCATAATAAAGATGATAAACAGACTTCATGAGATCTTTGAAGCTTTACTGGATAAATGGGAGTGCAAAATAGTTGAGTTCAACGGCGAAAAAGACCATGTTCATTTACTTTTTCAATATCATCCAGAAATACAACCCACGCAAATTAGTTAACAGCCTCAAAAGTTTATCTAGTCGAAAGCTCAGGCAAGAATTTTTATCATATCTAGAAAAAACCTACTATCAGAAAAAAGTTGTCTGGAATAGCAGCTATTTTTTAGCAAGTTGTGGCGGTGTTACTATTTCAACCTTGAGAAAATATAACGTATAAAGCCATTTAAGACTGATAAGATTTGATCTAGAAATCATCGATTACTGGGGCTGGTGGTTTTTCTCATCTTGAAACCTCAAGAAACAGATACAACTCAAGCCCTTTCCTTCTTTGAGCTAACAGATTCTTATGTTGTAGGAACAATTAGAAGTGTTGCATCATCAAGGTATGGGGAATCTTATAATAAACCCTGAAGTAGCAATAATGAATCCAACAGAAATCCCAGAAGAATTAGAACAAAAACTACAGACAGCATTATTACAAGCAGCCCAAGATATTAATAGCCCCGATATTGGTGTTAGTGTTGGAGTTGTTACGACCGAGGGTACATGGACTGGTGCTACTGGTGTTTCTAATCTCGACACTCAACAAGCAACTCAACCAGACGATCTATTTAACATTGCCAGTATCAGTAAATCCTATACCTCTGCTGTTATTCTCAAATTACAAGAACAAAGAAAATTAAGCTTAGACGACACCATAGATAACCCGCTACCAGAAATTGCTGTGAACATTACCAATGGTGAAAATTTAACTATCCGCCAAATTCTGAACGGTACGGGAGGACTATGGGACTATGTTAATGGCAATGATGAGTTTCTATCTGAATTAATTGTCGACTATTTATCGGGGTCGAATAGAGATTGGCAACCAGAGGAGTTAGTTGCTTATGCTTTTGGCAAACCTCTTTTTTCAGGAGGAGGTTCTAGCGAGGTATGGACCTATACTAATACAGGTAATATCATTGCAGCTTTAATTGCCGAAGAAGCAACAGGTAAACCTTTTAAGGAAATTTTAGCCGAAGAAATCCTCTCTCCTTTAGAACTAAACAATACTTTTTTCACTACCGAAGACGTAAGTTTAGAACAGCGTGCCAGAGGTTATGAAGATATCTTTACAGCAGATGGAACTATAGGAGCCGATGGCATCTTAGAAGACTACAGTATTGTTAATACAGAAATTGTTTATGGTGCTGGTTCGATAGTTTCTAGTGCTGAGGATGTAGCAAGATTTTTCGACTCTCTAGCTTCAGGAGATTTATTACAGCCAGAATCTACTGCTGAAATATTTAATTATGTTGATACTGGATTGAGGTCTGAATTTGGATTAGGTGTATTTTCCCGCGACTATCCTTGGGGAGAAACCAGAAGAATGAGCGGGGATGGTTTTGGATATATCTCTAACGTAGATTATTTTTTGAATAGCGACACCACTATTTCCGTTTTAGTCAACCAAAATTCTACACGATCGGAGCTAGTTAGATTCGCTTATAAAGCTTCAATTGCCAATGCTTTAGGGCTTAATGATGATTCCGCAATTAATGGTACTGAAGCTGATGATTATTTAACAGGGACATCAAATAATGATCTGATTAATGGTAAAGAGGGTGACGATATTATTATCGGCAAAAAGGGTCTAGATGCTATTGATGGAGGTTTGGGTGATGATTTAATTGAAGGTGGTGAAGGTGATGATGTTTTGTTTGGCAAACAAGGTGACGACAATCTTTATGGTGGTCAAGATAATGACTTTCTCAATGGTGGTGCGGGTGATGATTTATTAAAAGGTAACAGAGGCTTCGATAACTTAATTGGTGGTGATGGTAAGGACACCCTTCTAGGTGGCAAAGATGATGATATTCTTTCTGGTGGTGCGGGAGATGATTTAATAAGAGACACCCAAGGTAATAATGCTTTGTATGGCAACGATGGAAATGATTTGTTGTTTGCGGGTAAGGGTGATGATGTGCTTTATGGTGATGCAGGGAGCGATCGCCTGTTCGCTAATGCTGGTAATGACCAACTCTTTGGCGGTAGTGAAGATGATGTAATCAACGGCGGTAAGGGTGATGATCTCTTAATTGGAGGAGAAGGAGAAGACACTTTAATAGGTTCATCTGGTAACAATATCCTAACAGGTGACAGTGGTAGCGATCGCTTTATACTTTCTAAAAAGGGAACAGATATTATTACTGACTTTACCCAAAGTGAAGACTTATTACAATTACCAGAAACTATTAGTTTTGCAGATATTGAGATTAGTCAAGGAAGTGGGGACAATGGGGATAATACTTTCATTACTTTCTCCTCAGAAACTCTTGCTATTTTAAATAACATCAATAGCGAAGAAATTTCTCACTCTGACTTTACAGATACAACTCAAGCTTTTTTCTTACCGAAGCCCACAGGTGATTATGCTGTAGGAACAACCTCTTATCACTTTATCGATCCAGATCGAGAAGAAATCTATACCGAAGATCCCAACGATAATCGAGAGATAACAGCAAAAGTCTGGTATCCAAGTGAAAAAGTCCCCGCAGCAGATACCGCCCCTTATATGAGCCAAGATTTGAGTAGTGCGGTTGCATCTGGGTTAGGAATACCTCCGCAAGATTTTCTCAATGTGATCAACTCTATACCAACTAGCAGTGTTGCTAACGCTCCTGTCGCGGAAGCAGAATCGGAATATCCAGTCCTGATTTTTTCTCATGGTTTTGGTGATTTACCTGAACTTAACACCATTAAAGCCGAAGAATTAGCCAGTCACGGTTATGTAGTAGTTGCTATTAATCACACCTACGACTCCCTAGTTAATACATTTTCTGATGGGCGAGTTATTCCCCAATCTCCCATATTTGGGGAAGCTGAGGATGAGTCTGAATTGATCGAACTTCTTGCTGAGAGTATAGACATCAGAGCGGGAGATGCTCAGTTTGTCTTAGATAAGCTTGAAGAAATCGATGCAGGAGACGATCCTACAGGATTATTTAGCGGAAAATTAGATTTAGAGCGAGTGGGTATGTATGGATATTCCTTGGGTGGTGCGACTGCTGCCAAAGTTTTATCGATAGACCCCCGTTTCCAAGCAGGAATTAACTTAGATGGTGGTTTATTTGGTGATGTAGCTAACGCTAGCCTCTCTCAACCGTTTATGTTCCTCAATAACGAGGCTTTTGGTACAGGCAATAGTCCTATTCCAGAAGTGAGAGAGTTCACTCAAATACAACAATATTTTGTAGATAACCTACAAAATGAAGGTTATGAAGTTACAATCACGGGAACAGAACACAGCAATTTTAACGATTTACCTCTTATAGGTACTTTGTTGGTCAATTCTGGCATCGAATTAGGTGTTTTAGAAGAAATTTTAAATCCCGATCCTAGTAATAATCAGGATTTTGAACCGATTAATCCTCAGCTAGGAGCGCAAATAATTAACGACTACACCCTTGCTTTCTTTGAGCAGCATCTTAACAATCAAGAAAGTCCTCTGCTTGCGGATAATTCATCTCCTTATCCAGAAGTGATTTTTCAATCTTACAATTTAGACTCTCCTCCATCCTCCCAATTTGGAACAGTTAATGGAGATGTTTTAGAGATAGATTCTTCAAGTCAACTAGTTTTTGCAGGTAGTGGCAACGATTTAATTGATGCTTCCTTTAGCCTTGGCAATAATCGTATCTATGCTGGTGATGGAGATGATACAGTGATTTTAGGGACAGGCGATCGCATTATTACTAGTTCAGGTAGCGATCGCTTCTTTACTGGCTCTGGTGGTGATAATACTCTTACTGGTGGTGCTGGTGCAGACCAGTTTTGGATTGCTGTGGCAGAAACTCCCAGCGCACCTAATGTCGTTACCGACTACAATCCTATTGAAGATGTCATTGGTATTGCTGGACTAGGTATTGGATTTGATGAGCTTAATATCACTCAGCAAGGAGATGATGTGTTAATTCAAGCGACGGATAGTGATTTAGCTATCTTCCAGGGAATTACCACCGATAGCTTAGGTGCAGATAATTTTGTTTTTACTTAGCTAACAATAGAATTTGTATTAATGTAGCTTTTTTAGTATTTATGTATTAATATGCTATAACATAATTACTAATGCCCCCAGTGACAGAGAGATAATTTTGCTTAACTTGTTACGCCTCGAATTTGTCCTGGCATTATTGGAGCATCTTGTATTATCTTTAAAGTCTTTTGAGTTCACGACGTGCAATTTGATGTAATTTCTCATTTCCTTTTTGATTAATTACTTCTTGGAAATTCTCAATTGCCTTTTGTTCATCTCCAATTTGTTTGTAAGCAACACCCAGATTAAAGTAGGCATTTAGAATATTAGGGTCATTAGGGTTAATGCGAATAGCACGGTGGGAATCTTCTATCGCTTTCTTGTAGTTGCCTAAATTAAAGTAAGCAGCCCCTCGATTGATATAGGCATTTACAATATTAAGGTCAATGCGAATAGCTTCGTTGGAATCTTCTATCGCTTTCTCGTAGTTGCCTAAATTAAGGTAAGCAGCCCCTCGATTGATATAGGCATTTACAATATTAGGGTCAATGCGAATAGCTTCGTTGGAATCTTCTATCGCTTTCTCGTAGTTGCCTAAATTAAGGTAAGCAGCCCCTCGATTGATATAAGGATTATAAAATCTGGGATTAATGCGAATAGCTTCGTTGGAATTTTCTATCGCTTTCTCGTAGTTGCCTAAATTAAAGTAAGCAAATCCTAGGTTGCTATAAGCAATATCACTAGGGTCAATGCTAATAGCTTGGCTAAAATCTTCAATCGCTCCCTCATAGTCTTCTAATTTTATGCGAGCCAATCCTCGGTTACTATAGGCTTTGAAATCTTTGGGATTTAAGTGGATAGCTTCGTTAAGATCTTGTATCGCTTCCTTGTAGTTTCCCTCTAAGCTAAGTGCAGTTCCTCTGCTTCTAAAACCATCATTATGCTTTTCTTTATCAAAAAAGAGATCTGCTGCCTTTTTAAAATTGTTGATTGCCTCTGTCTTGTTTGGATAGTAGTTATTATAAATAATACCTAGCAAGTAATATGTATCAGCATGGGTAGGATCTAGCTCAATTATTTTGTTTAAGTCGTTGATTGCTTTTCTGTAGTTACTTTGTTTATAATTAGTTTCAGCTTGGGTAAATAAACTGGCTAGTTCTTCGATTTCTATTCTTGTAAGTGGACATAGATTTTGCTGTAACCCAACTTTGCATCTGATTTCTTGAGTCACTACACCAGCAATAAGTCCTATGCTTCCTGTGATTACTCCAATCAAGGCAAGTATATCACTTCTATTCCATCTGCTCATATTTTCACCATTTTTTTAGCTACTGTGT
The DNA here is from genome assembly GCA_030065935.1 of Xenococcaceae cyanobacterium MO_167.B27. Lineage (GTDB taxonomy): Bacteria > Cyanobacteriota > Cyanobacteriia > Cyanobacteriales > Xenococcaceae > JASJCP01. The sequence goes on along the minus strand of JASJCP010000114.1, from coordinate 3,671 downwards.
AGTGATTATTGAACAATAACGAATAAGCTAATTAAATTAGGCTTCCCTGTATTGATGTACCTTTTTAAATACATATATATTAATAACGCAAAACGTAATTACTAATGCCTAGAACGATCGCGCAGCGACAGCGAAGCCCTTTGCACGCAGTGCGAAGACAGGCAGATCGCGAAATTATTTTTCTTTGGCTTGGGCTAAATTTCCATCCTGTTGTTTAACAGAGAAATCCTGTTCGCTTTTGCTTGTTCGAGCCAGACCAGCAGCACCAGCTATTGCTGTTCCCGCTAACCCAAGACCAGCAGTCGCTTTCGTATCACTAATTTCTGGCTGAACCAAAACAACAACACCAATTAAAGCTCCAATAGTTGCCATAACCAAAGGAGTTACAGCTTCAAATACTTCTGAGATAGAATTTTGCATTTTAATAGTTCAATAACCGTTTATTAATATCTAAAATCATATAGGTTTACCACCTCTGTATATATGCATTTACCAGCTAAATAATAGTTAATGGGGTAATAGCAATAATTCCCCTTCCTTCTCAATTATATTGAGAGAGTTGCATTGAGCGTACGCGTTGTCAAGTTTTAACGATCACATTCTTGGGAAGAGCGCGATCGCTCAGTTTATAAGATGTTTTGAAAACATTACTACTGATACGAGTATCAGAAATTAGACAACTTTTGCTAAAATTACCTGCTTCGGCAGGATGAGAAAATAAACTTAAAGCTAAAACAGTCATAAAACTACAAAAACCAATCACTTTAAGAATAGTTTTTACGAACATTTCTAATTTCTCCCAAATTAAGATTTTGAAATTACTCTAATAGGTTGCTCTTTTTTTTTACAATGGGAAAAAATCAGGTATTTTTTCTAATCATTCATAAAAAATCAGTTTTTATCAGGTAATTGGCTACCAACTTAAGACGGGACAGTAGGCAGGGTATAAGTTTGAGACTTAGATGATTTTCTCGACTTCCTCGATTGAGGTAACTCACCGATTGCTATCTTCGCCATCAAAGATAAACTTAGGTTGCCAATCAACGAAACGCCAGTCCCAAAGTTAATCTTAGCTACAGAACCAGAAAATCAATCTTCCCAAGCAAAATCAGCAGAATTTTGTCCGATCAAGACCAAAGCCCAAGCAGAGGTTTCTACTTCTGAATACCTGATTCCTCTGGATATTTCAGTGGAAAACAGCCCAGTATCAATTGAGGTTAAAGGCAGTACGATCTTGAGTCCTGAAGAAATTCAAACCCAGATTGATGAGCTATTTCCGTCATCAACACCATCAAAATTAACTGCGGAAGAATTTGAAAGCAAACTAGAAGATACTGCCAAACAAATTACCGCTCTCTATCTCAAGCAAGGCTACTTCAATTCCAAAGCTATCGAGGGATTACCCACGTTTTCCAATCAGGGTATTGTTGGTGAAATCAATGTCATAGAAGGTAGTTTGGATAGGATTGAAGTTAAAGGCAGAAAAAGGTTAAATCTCTCTTATATTTGCAGTCGTATTGGACTTGGGGTTGATACCCCTCTCAACTTCAACCAATTAGAAGATCAACTAAGACTACTGCGAGTCAATCCTTTATTTAAAGAAATAGAAGCAACTTTAGGTCAGACTGGAGAAGAAGGGAAGAGTAATCTGGTTGTCGAAGTCACTGAAGCCAATCCCTTAATTGCCAGTGTGGGAATAGACAACTATTCACCACCTTCGGTGGGTTCTGTCCGATTTGGAGCCACTCTTGGTTATCGTAATGTGACAGGATTAGGAGATACCTTTGCTGCTACTTATTATCGTTCGACTACAGGTGGTTCTGATAACCTTGATGTTACTTATCAAGTTCCGCTTAATGCTATGGATGGAACGCTTTTATTTAGAGTTGCTCCAGAATGGCGCGAAGTTACTCAATCCCCCTTTGACCGCCTAGACATTGAGGGAGAAAAAGAGCGATATGAAATTAGTTATCGCCAGCCTCTGATACGCACTCCCCGCGAAGAGTTTGCCTTATCTTTAGGTTTTAGCTACCAAGACGATGAGACAACATTATTTGATCGCTCTTTCTCCTTTACCGCTGGACCAGAAGATGGCGAAAGTCGCACCCGCACAATTCAATTCGGTCAAGAATATATCAATCGAGACCAGGATGGAGCTTGGTCATTGCGATCGCAACTTAATTTTGGCGTTGGTTTGTTTGACGCTACTGATAATGAATCTCCTACCCCTGATGGGAATTTTTTTAGTTGGCAATTTCAGGCGCAGCGGTTGCAAGTTTTGGGACAAAATAACTTGTTAATCATTCAAGGAGATTTGCAACTTACCCCCAATTCTTTACTGCCAAATCAGCAATTTACCATCGGTGGAGGTCAATCGGTACGAGGTTATCGGCAAAATGCTCGTTTTGGCGATAATGGATTGCGTTTTTCCATCGAAGATCGAATTACCTTAGCTGGTAATACCAACGACCCGAATTTTCAGCTTGCTCCGTTTATTGACTTGGGTTATGTCTGGAATAAAGCAGATAATCCGAATAAACTCCCAGACCAGCAGTTTTTAATTGGTGCTGGTCTGGGACTATTGTGGGAACCTCTGGAAAAGTTACAAATTCGCTTGGACTATGGTATTCCCATTATTGATTTAGATGATCGTGGTGATGATGTTCAAGATGATGGCTTCTACTTTAGCGTCAACTATGGAATTTAATTAGCTTGCTTGTGAACCAGGAGAAAATTATGTCTTTGACTTTCAAACAATTTACCTTCTTACTAGCAGTCCTCGGTGGGATAGGGATAATGGCAGAGCCAGCACCAGCACAATCCATTACCTCGGCTGCTGATGGAACAAACACCATAGTTACTCCCGATGGCAATCGCTTTGACATCCACGGTGGTTCTCTCTCAGGAGATGGAGCGAACCTATTTCACAGCTTTGAAAAGTTTGGACTTAGCCAAGAGCAAATTGCTAATTTTCTCTCCAATCCTCAAATCCAGAATATTTTGGGTCGAGTTGTCGGCGGTAATGCTTCTTTTATTGATGGTTTGATTCAAGTTACAGGAGGCAATTCTAATCTCTTTCTGATGAATCCGTCAGGATTTATATTTGGTAGTAACGCCCAGCTTAATGTTCCTGCTAGCTTTACTGCTACCACCGCCAATGGGATTCAATTCGGCGATCGCTGGTTTAACGCTTCTGGCATGAATGACCATACCGCATTGGTTGGGAATCCCAGTGGTTTTGCTTTTACTATGGCTGAACCTGGAGCAATTATTAATGCTGGGGATTTAGCAGTCAATGGAGAACAGACTCTAGCTCTTGTGGCGGGAACAGTAGGGAGTACAGGGGAACTTTCTGCCCCAGAAGGAAAAATTGTTGTTACTGCTGTGCCTGGAAAAAGCGTAGTGCGCCTAAGTATACCAGGGAATGTTTTAGGAATAGAGATCGATCCAACTGCCCTTGGTGGCAATCAACCTAGTGAATGGAATTTACCCATTACTGCCCTACCAGACTTGCTTACTATCGGAAAAATCGATAGGAGCGACCCAAAACAGTGAGATCGCTTTAAGGTATTCTGTGCAAGCATTTGAGCCAAATAAGTGGACAGCAGGTACAAGAGGACAAACAGCCATCAAGTTATCTCAAAAACCAATTTGACTTGAATCGGCATTAA